>CAADGJ010000096.1 GCA_900696505.1 uncultured Nitrosospira sp. | reverse complement strand
CTCCCGCTGATTGCGAACATGACGGAGTTCGGCCGAACGCCCTATCTCAGCGTGGACGAGTTCCAAGCTCTGGGCTATCAGGCAGTGCTGTTTCCCGTCAGCTCGTTACGGGTCGCGGCGCGCGCGGTCGAAAAACTCCTATCGGAACTGAAGTTCTTTGGCTCCCAGCGGAATTGGCTCGACCACATGATGACCAGGCAGGAACTGTACGACCTGATTCACTACGAGGATGGCACCACATCCATGCGGAGGTCACATGAACCAGACCATGCAGGAACAGTCAACGGCGAAGGCTCACGACCATCCTGAATACAGTCCGGGCCTGGAGGGCGTGATTGCCGGGGAATCGGCAATCTGTCAGGTCGATGAAGGAGAAGCGGGGCTGCGGTATCGCGGGTATGCCATCGGCGACCTCGCCGGACGAAGCAGCTTCGAGGAGGTCGCCTACCTGCTGCTCTTCGGCCACCTCCCTGCCACAACGGAATTGGAGGAATTCTCTCGCCTCCTGGTTCGCAATCGTCGGCTTCCTCAACAGGTGCACCACTTCGTGGAGAGTCTCACACCCGACATGCATCCGATGGATGTGTTGCGAACCGGGATTTCACTGCTTGGACTGCATGATCCTGATGCGCAAGACGGATCCCGCGAGGCGAACCTTCGCAAATCGGTGCGATTGCTCGCGCAGATCCCTCACCTGGTCGCCGACAGCTACCAGATCATGGCAGACCGGCAGCCCGCCACGCCGGGTTCTCACGGAAGCTTTGCCGAAAACCTTCTGAGTCTGGTTGCAGGGCGCCGATATGGGGAAATCGGGGCCGCCATGGCCGAGGCGCTGAACGTCTCGCTGATTCTGTATGCGGAACATGAGTTTAATGCCTCCACCTTTGCCGCCCGGGTCACCGCGTCCACTCTCACCGACCTGCATGGCGCCATCACGGCGGCAGTGGCTACGCTGAAAGGTCCACTCCATGGAGGCGCCAATGAAGCGGTGGCCGCGATGTTGATCGAGATCGGCCGGCCGGAGCATGTCGAGTTCTGGCTGCGAGACCAGCTGGCGCACAAGCGCCGCGTGATGGGATTCGGCCATCGTGTGCTCCGGCAAGGCGATGCGCGGTCGGCCATCATCCAACGTCACGCCGAGCGATTGAGCGATCTCTGCGGCGATCGCAACTGGTACCACATCGCCACCACCCTCGATCGACTCATGTTGGAGGAAAAGGGACTGCGCCCGAATCTCGATTTTTATACAGCCGTGGCCTATCTCCTCATGGGCATCCCTCGCGAACTATCCACGCCGCTGTTTGTCTGTTCGCGGATCACGGGCTGGTGCGCACATGTCATCGAGCAGCAGGAGCACAACCGGTTGATGAGACCACGGGCGCTCTACACGGGGCCCGCGCCGAAAGCCTATGAACCTCTTGAGCGACGTACGTGACCATATCGAGCAGGCTCGCGACGTATCTGGACGCGCAACGGATGTGCCTTGGGCGTCGTTCGCGGAATTCCTTCGTTCCCGCGTCTACGACCCGCAGCTCGCCACAAGGCATGCGCTGACGTTCTGCGACGACGATCGTGCTCTGCGCCGAACCTACACCTATGCCGAACTGGGAGCGATCGTCGAACGGCTGGCCGGAGTCTTCCATACCAGATTCGGCCTGACCCGTGGAGACCGGGCCGCCACGTTGCTCTTCAACCACGATGTGACGGTGCTCACCTACCTCGCAGCCTGGACGCTGGGAGTCGCAGTCGTCCCGATCAACATCGAAGAAACGCCGGAGAAAAAGCGATACATTCTCGAACATTCAGAGGTCTCAACGGTCTTCTGCTGGCAGGACGGCTATGAAGAACTCTGCGCACTCCAGTCGGACATCCCCACCTTGCGCCAGGTCATTGCGCTGGGTGATGGCGGTGTGCTCGATAGTCACAGGAGCGGTAAAAAATCTCTACCAAACGGATCCGTCCGCTCGTTTCGCCGCTCTCCGTTCACGTCAGGGCTCGACGAGCATGCGCTGATCGTCTACACCTCCGGCACGACCGGCCCACCGAAAGGCGTCATCCTGACGGTGGCCAATCTTCTGATCGATGCGGATGCGATCGCTAGCTGGCACAGCTTCGGTCTCCATGATCGCCTGATGTGCGTCCTGCCCATCCATCATGTGAACGGTATCGTCGTCACGCTGATCACGCCGTTGTACTGCAAGGGCAGTGTGGTGATGAACCGCAGATTCAAGACCACCAGCTTCTGGCGACGGATTCATGAAGAGCAGGTCACCTCGGTCAGTGTCGTCCCTACGCTGCTCGAATTTCTGCTCGATGCCGATGAGGATCTCACCTCCTACGATCTGAGCCACCTCGGCGGGTTGATCTGCGGCGCCGGGCCTCTCTTGAAAGATACGGCCGCGCGTTTCGAACATCGCTTCGGCGTCGTCATTCGCCATGGTTATGGCCTGTCCGAAACCACCTGTTACTCCTGTTTCCTGCCGAACGATCTGACGCAGGAACAGCACCGTCACTGGCTCACCGGCTCTGAGTTTCCCTCCGTGGGAGTGCCGGTTCGTCACAACCTCATGACGGTCCTCGACGAACGTGGACGCACGCTGCCCCCGGCCACCCGCGGAGAAATTTGTATTCGCGGACGCACCGTCTGTGCCGGCTATTTTAAGCGCGAGGACGCCAACGAAGCCGCCTTCCAATGGGGATGGTTCCGGTCAGGAGATGAGGGATTCTATCTCCTCGATGACAGCGGACGGCCGTTCTTCTTCGTGTCGGGACGATTGAAGGAACTCATCATTCGCGGAGGGGTGAACATTTCTCCGCTGGAAATCGATGACGTGCTGAAGACGCACCAGGCCGTGAAGTTTGCGATGGCTCTCCCGTTCGAGAACCGCTACTACGGCGAGGAAATCGCGGCCTACGTGGTGCCCAAAGATCCCGCCTCCATCCCGAGCGAAGCTGATGTGCTGGCGCATTGCCGGATGCGGTTGCCTTTTGCCAAGCAACCTAAGGTCGTACTGTTCGGTGATGATGTGCCCTACACCTCGACAGGCAAACCCAAGCGGCTGGAGTTGAAAGCGAGGTTGGCAGGAACGCTGGCGCAGTATCGCGACACACAGTTCAGAGATCAGTGAGTTGAACAGGCCGTGTGAGGTCATTCATGAGCACCCTCATCAAAGGATTCGAACGGATCGAGGAAGCGCGGGAGCGATTGACCGGGGCAAGTTTTCTCGCCGGACTCTTTGACGGCCGGCCGGACTTCGAGTTACTGCTGACGCCCCCCGAGCCACCGGAGGAGCGGGCGGCCGGCATGGCCTTTTGTAAACAGGTCGAAACATTCCTACGGCAGGAAGTGGATCCGGACGAAATCGAGCGCGAGGCGAAAATTCCCGACGCGGTGATTCGAGGCTTGTTCAAACTAGGCGCCTTCGGAATGAAAATTCCGAAGGCCTATGGCGGGCTGGGCTTCTCCTATACAAACTATGGCCGCGTCCTCACGTTGATTGCGAGTTGGAGCAACATTCTCGCCTTGACGGTGGCCGTGCCGCAGTCCATCGGCATCGCCATGCCGATCCTCTTGTTCGGTAACGAAGACCAGAAGCGGAGGTATCTTCCGCTGGTGGCAACAGAAGCGCTCTCCGCCTTCGCACTCACGGAACCAATGACCGGCTCCGATGCCGCGAATGTCCGGACGGAAGCAACGCTCGATGCGAATGGCAGCCACTTCCTCGTGAACGGCGAAAAACTCTGGTGCACCAATGGACCGATCGCGCGTTATGCCACGCTCATCGCCCGTGTCCCGGCTCGACGAGTGGTTCGAGAGGGACAGACCCTCTGGATGCCGGCGCCTGAAGGACAGGGAGCCGACGACCGGGTGCATACGGCGTTTATCCTGGATATGTCCACGCCGGGCGTGCAGGTCCGTCAACACTGCCAGTTCGAAGGGTGCCGGGGAATTGAAAACGCTCACATGACGATGCAGGAGGTCCAGATTCCGGTCGAGAACGTCATCGGCGAGGTAGGGAAAGGGTTGAAATATGCCCTGACGATTTTAAACGTGGGGCGCGGCATCAGCATCCCGGCCATTTGTCTGGGCATGGCGAAGCAGGCCTGGCAGCCGACTTTGGATCGGGCCAACGGTCGGGTGACGTTTCACAAGCCGCTGGCCGAACGTCAAACCCAGCAGATTCGCCTGGGCGACATGGCTGCGCATTTGTTTGCCATGGAAGCGCTCTCCGTACTGGTGTGGCGGCTGGCGGATCAGCATCGTCATGACATCCGTATCGAGGCGGCCGTCGCGAAGATTTTCTGCTCCGAGCATACGATTCAATTTCTCCGGGACGCACAAATTCTGTTCGGCGGCATGGGGTATGAAACCGCGGCCTCCAAAATGGCGCGCGGCGAAGCGGGATTCGGGATCGAACAGCTCGTGCGGGACGCGGAGATGTATCGCATCGGTGAGGGAGCCACGGACATCCTGCGCCCCTTTATCGTGCGTGAAGGGTTGAGTCACCATCTCGACCGCGCGAAGCCGTTCTATTCCGGCGACCTGTCGATTCTCGACCAACTCAAGCAGTTCGTGAAACTGGGGGGATTTTATGCGCCCTGGTACCTACGGCACTGGGTACGGCACTCCCTGCCGACGGGCTCGACCTTTGCGCATCCACAAGTCCAGTCCGTTGCCCGGTATGTCGAACGAACCAGCCGGCGCCTGGCGCGGGAAATTTTTTATGCGATGGTGCGCTTCCAGGCTGCGTTTCAAGATGAGCAGCGGGTGCAGAACCGGATTGAATCCATCGGAGAAGACCTGTTGGCCATGATCGCCACGGTGCTGTATGCCGAGCAGCAAACCAGATTGGAGGGACGCACGACGGTATGGGAGCTCGCAGAGGCCTTTCATGTCGCGGCGCGGAAACGGATTACGCAACGCCTTCGTGAAATCCGGCGCCACTGCGACGGAGTCACCGCGGAGACCGGACAACAAGCGCTGAAGGGATATTATCCTGGCCTGTCGGACGGCATCGTGCATCGACGATTAGATGATTACCGTCGCAAGCAGGCCGTATCAGAAGCGGTGCCTATGGCCATGGCGTCCGTGTCCCTAGACGTGAAGGACCGGTCTCTCTTCGCGCCCGTCAAAGCGAGGCAGGCGAGAGACCCACGTGATCGCTCACTGAGCTAACTTTTTCCAAGCCCCAGGCCGGCGATCACCTCGACTTTCAACGGCTGATCGGTTTCTCCCATCAACAGGGTGCGCATGGGGAAGGGAATGTCGATACCCTGAGCATCGAAGGCCTTCTTGAGACGGCGGCGGTATTCGCGCCCGATTTTCCATTGCTCAGCCGGTTTTGTTTTGATTCGCGCGCGAATGGTCACGGCGCTATCGGCAAAATTTTCGACGCCCACGATTTCAATCGGCTCGATGATCAACGAACCGAACGCCTGATCCTGGCGCAACCCTTCTCCCACTGTCCGCATCACCTCCACTACCCGGTCCGTGTCCTCCCGATAGGCCACGCCCATATCCAGAACAAATGCCGACCAGTCTTTCGTCATGTTGGACAACGTCGTGATACCACCATTGGGGAAAATGTGTACCACCCCGGAGAAGTCGCGTAGCGAGATTGTGCGGAAGGTAATCGTTTCCACCGCCCCGCCGGTCCCGTTGATCACAGCCACATCTCCCAGCCGGACCTGATCCTCCAGAATGATGAAGAAGCCGCTGATCAGATCGCGCACCAGATTCTGCGCACCGAAGCCGACGGCGAGGCCCAGAATGCCGGCGCCGGCCAAGATCGGGGCGATATCCAATCCAACCAGCTGCAGCGATTCAATGATGATGATCGCCCAAATTGCCGACAGGGCGATGGTCCGGAGAATCCCCGTCAACGTGGCTGCACGCTTGGCGGCGGTTCCGGATTCCTGGTCCTGCTTGTCGCTGGCGACAATCATCACTCGTTCGAGCTGATGCAGGCCAAGGCGCACGAACCGGATTGCCACATACCCGATCGCCAGGACCAACCCGATGCGCAAACTGGCGATCCCCACGGCCGCGGACATCGTGATCAACCAGGCCAGGATCGTGTCCAATGAGATTCCGGTCATCATGCAGGCCTCCAATTTATGAGCGCGACCGGCGCGCTTCTGCGATCACAGGGAGACGGAGAGTTTCGGCCGAATGCCGCGCGACGCTGCCAATGGCATGAAGACGAGCCGGAACATTCGGCTTAGCGTCATACCATCCCCCGACGATTCTGTCCAAGGCCCAATCCCTAGCCTTTCAGGTTTTCGTCAGCCAATCGGTAGACACTTCGGGGGCATTTCAGTTATTATCCGCGTTCTCTTCTTCACACGACCGATCGTGCTGTGGCGGTGTAGCTCAGTTGGTAGAGCAGCGGACTCATAAGCCGCGGGTCACCCGTTCAATCCGGGTCACCGCCACCAAAT
>CAADGJ010000095.1 GCA_900696505.1 uncultured Nitrosospira sp. | reverse complement strand
GACGCACTGTGCTATAAGTGCCGGCATAAGGCGCGGAGTGAACATTTGGTTCGAGAGGATGACAGTTGCGGCCGAGCGTTCACCGGCTGATCATAGGCATGCGCGATTAAAAGAGAACCGAGATGGCGACCTTGAATCAGGTGGTGGCAGAACAGACGAAGATGATCGGCCATGCCAGAGCGTCGCTGGAAGCGGCGTTCGAAAAACCACCGACCCAAGCATTGAACGGGCGCGGACACAGATCCTGGAGAGCGGTTCCTTCTCCGGCCTGCTCCCGGCGGGAGCCTACACGCTCGCTGCGGAATCCTTTACGGTGATCGCAGGCACCAATGTGCCAGAGGTGGTCTGGGGCCCTTGAATCAGATCGTGAACGTGAGGCTTCGGAGTGCTGCTTCTGTGATGCCTTCGGCTCAGGAGGCGATTCGCGAGAAGTCGATGAACCCCCGTTCGACATTCGTACTCACCAGTTCGACGGTCAGACGATCGCCGACATCCAACCCCATCACACCTCCGGACAGCTTTCCTTCGACCGGGGGCTCAAGCAGCCGCACCCATGTTCCCTTCTCGGACAGGCCGGTGACAATGGCCTCGAATCGTTCGCCGATACGAGGCTGCAAGAGCAAGGCGGCCGCGGATTTTCTCATTTGCCGTTCCACCCGTTCCGCATCATCTTCCTTCTCGGTGCAATAGTCGGCCAAATATTTCAGTTCATCCGTCCGGTAGGGCAGGGGCGCGCCAGCCAGGGCTGCTTTGAGCAATCGTTGGGTCACGAGATCGGGATACCGCCGGTTCGGCGCGGTGGAATGCGTATACCCTTTCACGGCTAATCCGAAATGTTCCGGCGCGCCGCCCGTTCCCTCATCGAGCACATACTCGCCTCGACCGATCAGTTTCACGATGGCCAGTGAGAGGTCGGGAAACCGGATCGGGTCGGCCGCTCGCCGTTTGACGAGGAAGGCATCCAATGCCTGCGCATCAGGCTGCGGAGGTAAGGGCTCGCCACAACTTGCGGCCACGTCGACGATCCGCTGCCAACGTTCCGGGGAGCGAAGGATGCGCCGGAAGGAGGGGATGCCTTTGCGTTTGAGATAGGAAGCGGTCGCCTGGTTGGCGGCGATCATACAATCTTCGATCAGCTCCTTCGCACGATTTTTCTGTTCGACCGTGATGCCGGTCAGAGTATCGCCGTCAAAGACGGCGCGTGGCTCGATGGTTTCGAGACTCAGCGCACCCTGCTGGTGTCGTCGTGCTTTGAGCTGTTGCGCCACGCGATCCTGAAGGCGCAGTTGCGCGTCGAGGCCCGGCACGTCGCTGATGCTATCGGGTGCCGGTCCTGTTCCCGTCAGCCAGGCGGCGACACTGTTGTAGGCAAGTTTGGCGTGATTGCGAACCAACGCCCGATAATGAGACGCCCCGCTCACTTTTCCATTCGCGGCGATGGCGAGGTCTACCACAACAGCCAGCCGGTCCTGATGTTCGCGGAGCGAGGTCAGATCGTGAGAAAGCGGCTCAGGCAGCATGGGGAAAATATCGCCCGACGTGTAGACCGAGGTGGTGTTGTGGCGCGCGTGGGTGTCGATAGCGGAATCTTTGGGTACGAGCGCATCGACGTCGGCAATCGCCACCAGCAGGGTGACTGAGTGATCTGGATGTTCGGTGGCCACCGTAATTTGATCCAGGTCGAGCGAGTCATCGTTGTCGATGGAGACCCACAGCAGGTCCCGGAGGTCTTGCGCGTCCGCTCCATGGTCGACCGCTGCCGCGCGGATCTGGGCCAGCTCAGCCATGGCTTTGGCGGAGAAGTCGGGCCACAAGCCACGATCAATCATGGCGTGCCGGGCAAGACGTTTGAGGTCGATACGATGATTCGGCATGAGGTCCTCGAGTTGATGTGCCAACAGCAAGCCGTCGAGGCAAATGGCCTCCGTATGACTAGCTATAACACGAATCGAGCAGAGCGTGGGCGTGAGTCACAGCTTGCGACAGAGGGAGGATGCAAGGAAAAGGGAATGCTGGAGAGGTCGAGGAATAGGGCCGTCTCGTCACCCCATCGCGGCCCAGATTTTTTGGGCGTTCTCGCCGGTAAAGGTCATGTCATCCTGCGCCGAGGAACTGCGCTCGAAGTACAGGTGCAGCAAGCCGCCTCCGAAATGCGCTTCTCGCACCAGGTCAAGATTGATGGCAACTTCACCGGGCCGTTCCTCGTCTTTTACTTTTACGAATCGCATGATGACCTCGTTGTTGGTTGATGGCGCTATCGGTATTCGCACAGCGTGTGAAGGGTCAGCATATCCCAGACTGATGAAAAGCGTGAGCAAAGGTCGGAAATGTGTGTGAATACCAGGCCGTCGAGGCGACTCAGGTCGCGGCATTCACAACCGGCCCTGCTCGACCTCATTCAAATAGTGGAATTCCGGCGCCTTGACTCCCGCTTTGCGCCGAATCTCGACCAGCTCCGGAGACTCAAAAAAGCTGCGGGCCTTGTCGAGCGACGTCCATTCTGAGAAATGCACGAGCCGGTTGGGATTGGTGTCATGTTGCAGGAGCTGGTATCTGATCTCACCGGCTTGTTTTCTGATCTGTGCCGCCTGATCGAAAATCGACTTCCACGCCGGATAGGCGTCCACTTCATGAATGATCAACACGTAAGGCATGAGTCTCCTCGGTTGTGACAGCCACTGAAGGAAAGTGTGATTGCGTCCAGTCTAATACAGTGGGGGTCGGGGATGCAGCCGTGGCGTGGGTACGCTGCAAATGCGATACAAGTTTGTGCCGGAGGGGTCTCTTGATACAGTGATGTGGGAGGCCACTGTACCACTATTCACCCGTCACACAGTAAGGAGTCCATATGGCGAACCTATTTGCAAGGCATCCACATACAGTCAAGGACATGATTGTGGCCGAGACCCTCTGTCCGCTGCATCAGGAGCCGGTGAAGGTCGGCTTCGAGATGAATGGCGTGCAGGGGAAGTTAACGGTCCGGGAGCATTGTTCCATTCTGCAGATGGGCGAAAAGTGCAGTGAAGCCTGCCGCAGCAATCCTGAAATCCTTGAGGCCGTTCACAAGAAGATGGCAGAGTTTAAGGAAGAATCCGCGCGAGAAATTCCGATTATTTCCACTCCCTAGTCCCCTGCGTAGTGACCTGTTCTGGTGGCCCTCGCACGCTGTGCCCCCAGAGAGCTTTCAGCCGCCTTCGCCTGTGATGCGGGGGCGGCGGTTTCTCCACCTACCGCTGCAGTGACGCTCCTCTAGGATTCATTTCCTCACATCTCATTTCACGCCTTTCGCGTTTTTCGTGGCGCGCGATATCTGTCGCTTGCCGATGCCTTTCGATGTGTCAGCTCGTATCCTTCCCTCATAGAAATTGGCAACTTCGCTGGTCGCTCCGATCATGCATGATTTGATCTATCGCTGCGGAGGACAGGTGATTCTTCCGGACGGCGAGGTGATCCCTGCCGGCAAGCTGTTTAGTCGGAAGGATGCCGATGACGTGTTCCTGGAATTGATGACCAGATCCAAGGTCGCCTATTGGAAACGTAATGTGGCGTATCTTGCGGTGCGAGCATTTGGCCAGTCATCCTGGCAAGGGAGATGAGGTGAGGCGGGTTTTGGTAGGGTCTGCAGTCGGCTCTCCCGACGGAGGCCGGCGAAACAACGACCTCTCACCTTACGAGTGAGAAATCGGAAGTCGAGTCCCCGATGTCGCGGGAGTCGTGGCCAGTGCGCGATACAAGTGGAGCAGCCGTGCCGGTTGTTTCAGCGATTTGGGATTATGGACGATGGAGCCGAGTCCCACCATCCATGCTCGCCGTGGTGACCCTTGTTTCATGGTGATGGCCGCGCTCGAGAGCATGTCTCCCAACACTCCCCGCATGGGAATGGTGTGAGCGT
>CAADGJ010000094.1 GCA_900696505.1 uncultured Nitrosospira sp. | reverse complement strand
CATCCGTCCCGACGAGCTTCGCTTTGAACTCCCGCTTGTCCGACAAAAACACCTTGATCTCGTCGGCCTTATTCACCACATGGTTGTTCGTAATGATCAACCCGTTGGCATCGACGATCACGCCGGACCCCAATCCCTGCTGTTTCCGTTCCTTCGGCGCTTCAAAGCGCTTCATCCACTCCTCGCCGAAGAAGCGTCGAAAAAAGGGATCCTCGAACGGTGTGCCCTTGCCTTCTTCGCCGCCTCCATTGCGGGTCGCGAAAATATTCACAACCGCGGGTTTGACGACCTTGGCGACGTCGACGAAGCTCTGGCCCCCGGCGCCGGGCAGCGTCGGTTGCACCGCCGTTGAGACCGGCCTGGGAACCGGAGCTGGCACGGCAGGCGCCTCCGGCACGGCATGTCCTGTCGGTAACCATCCGAGATCGGAGGTCAGCACAATCCCGATCAGGATACCTGCTGATAACAGCAATGCTGGAAAGATCCAGGATCGCATCGACTGTCGCTGTTCAGGTGGAATCGGACCGTCATCCATAGTGGTTCGTCAGTCTGGACCGACTAGGGCTTCTCGCCCGCGTACAGACTCATGATCGTGTTCAAAAATTTCACGGCTTCCGCCTTCGGCCGCTGGAACGAATTCCGGCCGATGATCGACCCGAATCCTCCGCCATCACGGATCGCCCGCACTTCTTCGAAGACCGTTTTTTCGTCGCTCTTCGCACCGCCGGAGAAAATGACGATGCGACGCCCGTTGAACGAACTCTGCACGATATGCTTTACGCGCTCCGTCAGCGTCGCCGTGGGAATCTTTTCGGCCTCATACACCTTCTTCGCCGCTGCCTGCTCCAAATGGGCTGAGGGCAATTTGACCTTGATGATATGCGCGCCGAGTTGCGCGGCAATCTGCGCGGCATAGGCCACTACATCGAGGGCCGTCTCACCTTCCTTGCTCAGCCCTGACCCGCGCGGGTACGACCAGACCACCACAGCCAGCCCGGCATTTTTGGCTTCCTCCGCAATCACGCGCAGCTGCTCATACATGGGATTGCAGTGAGAAGAGCCGGGATAAATCGTGAACCCCACGGCTGAACATCCCAGGCGCAAGGCCTCCTGCACGCTGCCTGTCACCGAGGGCAGCGGATCCTTCTCATCATGCAGCACATCATGATTATTCAATTTGAGAATGAGCGGAATTCTGCCGGCGAAGTGGCTGGCACCGGCCTCGATAAATCCGAGCGGCGCCGCGTAGGCGTTGCATCCGGCGTCGATGGCCAGTTGAAAGTGGTAATGGGGATCATAGCCGCCCGGATTGGGCGCAAAACTTCTCGCCGGACCATGCTCAAACCCTTGATCGACCGGCAGGATCACCAACTTCCCGGTTCCGGCGAGTTTCCCCGAATTCAGCAACCGGGCGATGTTCGTCTTTGTTCCCGCGTTGTCACTCTCATACCAGCTCAGAATTTCCTGGACCCGATTGCTCATAATCAACCTCCCAACCAACCTCGATCACATTAGTCGTTACGCACGTCCTTGCACATAGTCTTCCAGCAGACTCACATCCTCTGCACTGCCGATAATGAGGGGAACACGTTGATGCAGCGCCTTGGGCTCGACATCGAGAATGCGCATCGTCCCGGTCGACGCTTTGCCTCCGGCCTGTTCGACCACCATGGCCAACGGATTGCCTTCGTACATCAATCGCAGTTTTCCCTCAGGCTTATCCTTCTCTCCCGGATACAGATAGATGCCGCCGCCCAGGAGAATCCGATGCACATCCGCCACCAAACACCCGCTGTATCGCCCGCTATAGGGGCGCCCGGACGGCTTATCCTGCACTTTCAGATAATCGAGATACCGTTGTGTGCCGGCAGGCCAGCGATGATAATTCCCCTCGTTCACTGAATAGACCTTGCCCTTCGAAGGAATGCGGATGTTTTCATTGGACAGGAGATACTCACCGATGGAAGGTTCGAGCGTAAAGCCATGGACACCCTGCCCGACCGTGAATACGAGCATCGTGCTGGCCCCATACAACACATACCCCGCGGCGATCTGCTCTGTTCCCTTTTGCAACAACTCATCTTCGACGGATTGTCCCGTCCGCGATCGGCGGATGGAAAAAATCGCCCCGAGCGGCATATTGACATCGGTATTGGAGGAGCCGTCCAAGGGATCGACCAATAACATGTACCTCGCGCCTTCGTGGACCATTTTCAGCGGCTTTTCCATCTCTTCGGAGGCCAGGACGCAAACGAGGCCGCTGTGTTCAAACACGCGAACAAAGGTATCGTTGGCGATCTGATCCAGCTTCTTGACGATCTCGCCTTGGACGTTGGTCTCCCCGGTCGTGCCCAGGATCTTGTTCAATCCCGCTCGACGCAAGTCATGAGCGATCATTTTGCCGACGAGACCGATTTGAGTCAGAAGGACGGAAAATTCGCCGGTCGCTTCAGGATGCGCGGCCTGTTGTTCGATGATAAAGCGGCTTAACGTAATGGGGAATTTCGCCATGCTGAGGAGTCCTCATGGATTGAACGACGACGAGTCGAAACGACGAGGGCTTCGGACAGAGCCGAAGCCCTCCCCACGAACCTGGCGCGATTATAGCGGTTTCCGGCCAATCGAGCAAACCAGGCCGGCAGATTATGGCGGCGCGGCCAACCCGTAGCCCTCCGTCACTTCAGCCACAATAGACCCTACTACGACCTTCGCCTTCATCCGCACAGGCACCCGGTGCGTATCGGTGGTGAACCAGACCCGGATATTGCCTTCGTTCAGAAAAATGCCCTGAAACGGCATGATCACCACCACGCGGGCCGTTTCCGCCTTGCCCCACCGGCCCTCCACGGTTTCTAGGGCTTCGACGCGCACGTCCATTTTGTAATTCTTTTTGTCGTGATGAACCGTCATCGTCAGGGTTTCCCCCGGCACGAACGGCAAGACTTTGCGGACATAGTACAGACAAGACATCGCGTCCTGCGCATCAGGCGGTATCTGCAGCTCATCGGTTTTACCGTCCTTCACGGCCGTCACCAGGCCTTCGTGATGCCGGAAGGTATAGTCGAAATCGTTAAACCGTTTTCCTTCCCGGCGGGCAAAGGTCATGTGGGTCGGCAGGAATGAGTCGAGATCCACCTGTGAGACCCCGCGGTTGTCGACGGGATAAAACTTCGTCACGGTTGGGCTCGATCGTGCAGTCATGTTCAAGGTGAGCTGCCGCCGGCCGCGCTGGTCAAGTCCTTCCTGGACGATCATCGTGGCAATGCCCGCACGCATCCCCAGCCAGGTTACGTCGTAGGCGAGACGCTCACCGCTGGCAAAGGGCAGCGGCGCAGAAACCGATGGCCACCTGTCTGGTGCCGATTCGGCATACAGCATCGACGGGATTAGGATGCCGGCCACGATGGCCGCGACGAACAGGAGAGTGGAGGAGAAAGGGAATCGGTGGATGGTCACCCTAGACCGACAACACACGCCGCGCCTGCGCCAGTTCGGTTTCGATCGTCGCGCGGATCACGTCCAACCTGGCCGGCAAGGGCGCCTCAAACCGGAGGACCAATGCCGGTTGGGTGTTCGAGGCACGGATCAACCCCCATCCATCCTCGAAAATCGCGCGAACGCCGTCGATCGTCACCAATTCCCGCATCCGGAGATTCGACGCGCCGACCGGCTGGCCGGCCTCGAGATAGGAGGCTAACTGCCGATGCACCTGTTCGACCAATTGAAACTTCACGGTGTCGGGACAATCCACACGAATTTCCGGTGTCACTGTAGTCTGCGGGAGATCGGCCACCAGACTCGAGAGCGATTGTTTGGTCTTCGCCAGGATCTCGACTAACCGGCAGGAAGCGTAGATCGCGTCGTCAAACCCGAAGTACCGATCGGCGAAAAACATATGGCCGGACATTTCGCCTGCGAGGACGGCTGATTCAGCCTTTAATTTCGCCTTCATCAAAGAATGGCCGGTTTTCCACATGATCGGACGTCCGCCTTTGGCTGCGATATCGTCGTACAAGCATTGCGAGGCCTTGACCTCAGAAATGAAGGTAGTACCGGGCCTCTGAGCGAGAATATCGCGCGCGTACACGATCATGAGGCGATCCCCCCAGAGGATCTCTCCCCGCTCGTCGATCGCGCCGATGCGATCGGCATCACCGTCGTACCCGATCCCGACATCCGCCTTGTGTTCCCGTACGGTGGCAATCAGATCTTGAAGATTTTCCACGACGGTAGGATCGGGATGGTGGTTCGGGAAACGCCCGTCCAACTCATCATAGAGGCCGGTCACGCGGCATCCCATCTGCTGCAACGCCTGCTTGGCAACTAGCGACGCCGCGCCATTGCCGCAATCGATGACGACATGCAGGTGATCGGCCCTGACGCCTGAGAACACCGTCTTGAGATGCTGTAGATAGTCCGGAATGATGGGATGGGAGGACAGTTGGCCGGAGCCGGAACTGAATCGGCCGCGCTCCATGATGCTCCGCAACTGCTGAATCTCTTCGCCGTGGATCGCTTCCTTCCCGATGCAGATCTTGAAGCCGTTGTATTCGGCGGCGTTGTGGCTGCCGGTGATCATGATTCCGCCGTGGACCGGAAGCGTGAACAAGGAAAAATACAACAGCGGCGATGCACAGAGGCCCAAATCGACCACATCGAGCCCGCCGGCAAGGAGCCCCCGAAGTAAGGCCTGCTGCAACGCAGGCGAGCTCAGGCGCCCATCCCGCCCCAAACTGATTCGCGAGGCCCCGTGCTCCCTGGCCATGGTGGCATAGGCCCGGCCTACCTGCTCCGCAATGGGTTCCGTGAGCTCTTCTCCGACAATGCCTCTGAGATCATATTCGCGAAACAGCGCCATGCCGATCTCCTAACGTGCCCGGCCGAGTCGCCCGTAATCGTCCTGAAACCGCACGATGTCATCTTCACCGAGATAGGGCCCGTTCTGCACCTCGATAATGTGGAGCGTCTCGGTGCCCGGATTTTCGAGGCGATGGGGAGTTTCGACGGGAATCGCGGTGCTCTGCCCGATCTGAAGATGCAGCACGTCGTCGCCGCGGGTCACTCGAGCAGTCCCTGTGATCACCACCCAGTGCTCGCTCCGCTTATGGTGAAGCTGCAATGACAACCGACCGCCCGGATTGACCGTCACACGCTTCACTTTATATCCAGGCCCTTCTTCCAAGACCGTGTAGGAACCCCACGGGCGAAACACCGTCACATGTTCCAGATGCTCAGGCGCCCCCTGTTGCTTGAGGATCTCCACCATCTGCTTCACGTCTTGCGAGCGGGATTTCGGACAGATCAACGTCGCATCCGGCGTATCGACGACGACCATATCCGTGAGTCCAATCGTGGCGACAACCCGGCGATCGGCGTAGAGAACGGAATTGCTGCTGTCCATATCGACAACTCGACCGCTGACCACATTACCGGCCTTGTCGCGCGGCGCAACTTCTTCAAGGCTACTCCAGTTGCCCACATCGGACCAGCCGAACCCCACCGGAATCATGGCCGCATGCGACGATAACTCCATCACGCCGTTGTCGATCGAGACCGAAGGAACTTTCTTGTAGGCGGCTTCAATCTGCCGGGGATCGGCGCCCGATGTCATCAGGGTGTGAACTTTTTGCACCGCTTTCGCCAGCTGCGGCTGATGACGATTGATCTCGTCTCGAATCGTGGCGGCTTTCCAGAGGAACATCCCGCTGTTCCAGAAGTAATTGCCACCTTTGAGATACTGCGCCGCCTTGGTTCGATTCGGCTTCTCGACAAATCTGGCGACCGGGTGACCTGTCAGCCGGCCCTTCTTGGCTAAAGTGGTTCGCCGATTCGGCTGAATGTATCCATACCCGGTTTCCGGCCTGGTCGGCTTGATCCCGAACGTCACCAAGTGTCCCTTCTCGGCGAGCTGCATGCCCAACGTCACTGCTGCCTGAAACGCCTTTTCTCCGGTGACGACATGATCCGCCGGCAACACCAGCATCATCGCCTCGGGATCGCGTCGAAGGAGCTCCGCCGCCACCAGAGCAATGGCCGGCGCGGTGTTGCGCCCTATCGGCTCAATGACATAGTTGTCCTTGAGATCGGACTTCCATTCCCCTAATTGCACACGAATCGAGTCGGCCTGCCCTGGATTGGTGGAGATGAATACCCGATCGGGGCTGGCGCAGGAGAGCACGCGCCGCACGGTCTGCTGAATGAGGGTCTCGTCGCCGATGATGCGCAGGAGCTGCTTGGGATACAGGTGCCGGCTTAACGGCCAAAACCTGGTCCCGCTGCCGCCCGCCAGAATAACCGGATAGAGGTGATTTGTCATATCTATAGAACTCCGCTTCCGTTCAACCTAACGCGGCTGATGTTCTCTCACTGGGGCTTTTGGGCTGCCAGTATGAGATCCGCCAATTCCCGCACGGCACCCTGCCCGCCGTTCTTCTTACATACGTAGCGTACGACCTTCAACACGGGAGGCATGCCATCAGCTGGCGACGCAGAGAACCCGACCGCAGCCAGCGCCTGAAGGTCGTTGACATCATCACCGATGTAGGCGACTTGCTTCATAGTAAGGCCATGCCGCGCGATGAGATCCTTCAACACTGCGAGCTTATCATAGGCCCCCTGATGCACCTCGGGAATCGTCAATTTTTGCGCCCGGCGCATGACGATTTTTGTCGATTCCTGCGTGATGATCGCCGTGACGATTCCCGCCTTCTGCAACAGCTTGATCCCCATGCCGTCGCGCGTATTGAGCTTTTTCCATTCGTCTCCGGATTCGGAGTAGTACATGCCGGCGTCCGTCAGTACGCCATCGACATCCGTCGCGAATAAACGAATGCCCCGGAGAATTCCCTGGAGAGAAACAGGCGGCTTCGATGGAGTGCTGGTTCGACGTTTGCTAGGCATGCGAAGGCTTTCGGGGCGATGTTAACAAGCCATCACATGAAACTCAAGAAAACTCATCCCGGCGCGAAGAGGCGATTCCAGGTGAGGAAGACAGGACACAGGAGAGCACGCTCAGTACGCATGCCGGTGGACGAACCCTCGCCAGAAAGTGAGCAGCATGATTTTGATATCAAACCAGATCGACCAATGCTCGATGTAATACAAATCGTGTTCGATCCGCTTTTCCAGCGATGTATTTCCGCGCCAGCCGTTGATTTGCGCCCATCCGGTGATACCGGCTTTCATCTTATGGCGGAGCATGTATTGCGGCAGCGTTTCACGAAATCGCGCGATGAACTCAGGCCGTTCCGGTCGGGGCCCCACAATGCTCATTTCCCCTCGCAACACGTTCCAGAACTGGGGCAACTCATCTAAACTGGTCCGCCGCAGGAAGGCTCCGATGGGTGTGCGCCGATCATCATTGGGTTGCGTCCACACCGGTCCCGTCTCGGACTCCGCATCCATTTTCATCGAACGAAACTTCAACATCTCAAACGCCTGCCCGTCCAGCCCCATCCTGAGCTGACGGAAAAAAACCGGCCCCGGCGAGGTCAGTTTCACCAAGGCCGCGACCAGGCATAACACCGGCGAGAAGACGACCAACGCCCCGAAAGCCCCGGCCACGTCCAGCACTCTCTTGATGACCAGATTCCAGCCATAGAGAGGCGACCCTTGCAACGTAATCAGCGGAAGCCCTTCGAACATTTCAGCTTCGGCCCGCAGGCTCACGAACTCACACATGGCCGGCAGAGCTTTCACCTCAACCATAGTGGTAGCCAGAAACCCGAACATCTTCTCCGCCCACTGTTCATCTTCCGGCGGAAGGCAGACAAACACAATATCAATGCCGGACTGGACACGCTCCTGGAGGTCATCATAGCGGCCGATCACCGGCAACCCATTGATCCGCTCACCCACCTTGCGGGAATCTGCGCTCAAAAATCCATGCACTCTCACGCCCAGCTCAGGATGCTCCGCAAGTGCGTCCACGACCCGGCGTCCTAATCGACTGGTGCCAATGACCAGGGCATGGCGCTGATTGTATCCATGACGGCGCAGAAACCGGAGCGCTTCGCGAAACAGCACCCGCGAAAAGCCCAGGGTAATGAGGTTCAAGAGCCAGAAATAGAGCAGCACTAACCGGGAATATTCGTGTTGCCGGAAGAAGAACGTCAGCGCCACCAGAATCAGCACGGACAACGTATTGGCTTTTGCGACGTCGAGAAACTCCGACAACCGCGTGCCCATTCGCCGCGGACGGTAGAGATCGAAGGCTTGAAAAGACATGCCCCACACGGCAATGATCGGCACCAACAGCAGCAGATAAATCCGCAGTGGAGGAATGCCCTTGGTCGCGGGCTCGACGATCTCCGAAAAACGCAGGTAGTATGCCCCCACCCAGCAGGCACAGATGAGTCCCAGATCAATGCAGAACAGAAGGCTTTTGAGGAATTGGGAGTGGCGTTTGAGCATGCGCCCCCTAGGAAACCGTTCCCGTCAGCGCTCCCATTGCGAACGCTTTCATCCGTTCCTTGAACAACCGGCGGTCGAATGTGGCCACGTGGGCACGGATTGCATGCGGATCAAATTCGGTCCGGCGACGCTCGCACGTTTCGATGGCCTCGACGAGAGATTCAACCGATGGCGAGAAGAAAAACACCCCTGTAGGAGACTGTCCCCCCCCACTCATAGCGCCGGCACCCGGCAACGGGATCACGGTTTCCAGCGCGCCGCCGCGTCCATAGGCCACTACAGGTTTTCCGCAAGCCATTGCCTCTAGCGGGACGATACCAAAATCTTCTTCACCGGGAAAGAGCAGTGCGCGACAGCGCGCATAATGATCCCGCACGACACTGTCCGGCTGCCAGCCGAGAAACTCCACTGTCGGTCCGGCAAGCTTTCGCAACCGCGCCTCCTCTTGCCCCTTGCCGATGATCTTGAGTCGCCGTTTCATAACATTGCACGCCTGGATGGCCAGATCAACCCGTTTATAGGGGGCAAAGGCCGTGACCATGAAATAGAAGTCTTCCGATTGCTCCGAAGCCTCAAAGGTTTGCCAATCGACCGGCGGATGCAACACCTCAGCCGGACGGTGATAGTACGTTTCTACTTTCCTGGCGATATTATGAGAGTTGGCCACGAACTGATCCACCCGTGCGGCGGATGCGATATCCCACTCCTGCAACCGATTGCGGAACAGGGTCATCCCGAGTCTCGCCAAGAGACCCGACCGTCCGCCGCCGGCATAATTCTCGAACTGATCCCACACATACCGCATCGGCGCATGGATGTAGCAGAGATGTTTTGCTTCGGCCGGCGGGCGAATGCCCTTGGCGACGCAATGGCTGGAGCTTAAGACCAGGTCGTAGGCCGGAAGACGGAATTGCTCGATTGCAAAAGGAAACAGCGGGAGGTAGTAGCGATAAAATCGGTTGGCAAAGGGAAGAGACTGAATAATACTCGTCCGGATACGGTGCCGTTCAATCGTGGGTGATACCTTCCCGTTGATGTGGAGTAGGGTGTAGAGATCAGCCTCCGGGAACAACTCGCAAAAGACTTCGAGACATCGCTCGCCGCCCCGCATCCCGGTCAGCCAGTCATGAACAATGGCAACGCGCATGAACTCCGTTCGTCACCCCAGGAAGCCCCTCAGAGAACAGCACGTTGAGGGAACCGCAGCTCCCGATTCGCCTGGGCCGTTCGAATGACTGAAACAAACAGGAACACGAGCAATGCGCAGGCCGCCGCTTCCAACAATAACCAGGCGACAACCGGTCCCCATAGATTCAAATAGACAATGCACACAGGTACCAGCAAGAGACCGGCCACAGCGGACAGCACGTTCACGCGACAGACCGTCCGCTCTTGGTAGATCGCGATCAGCCCAGATACAAACGGCCGCTTGAAGGAACTCAAGACGATGGCCAGACTCCCGACCTTCAACAAGGACAAGGCCAGGGTCGCGTCGTTGGACAAGGTCATGTTGCCGGTGACCACCGCAATCGCGAACCACACGCATGCCACCAGCGTAGCCGTAATGAGACCCGTCAGCCCCGCCGCCCGCCACACCCGCACTTCCAGTTCCCCGACCTGATCGTCCGCACCGAGTTCCGAATAGGAGGTAATCAGCAATCTGGAGATCGAAGCCCAGGCTAATTCCACCACCGCGGTGGTACGTTGCACCAGACCGTAGACACCGACAGCCGTCTCACCCAGCATGAACCCTAGAATGATCAAGGGCGCCCGTACGTCCACCACAATCGCCATCTGATTGAGTCCGAGCCAGCGTGATTGCCACAAGACTTCGCCATACCCAACGCCACCACCGGCATCGGCGGAAAGTGCGGATGCGATGGTCAGGAGGTAGACGCAGGAAATGACAATGCCCACGATGGCCGCCGTCACCAGTACAGCAACAACGCCGCCCAGCAGGGGCGCTTGGCCAAAGAGGTACGCACCAATCACCGGCGCAAGATAGCCGCCTACTGCCAGAAACAAGCGAAACCGCAAGACCGTACCATAGCGATGAGCCGAGAGCGCGACTGCATCGCAAGTCTCTCCCAACGACTGACTCACCATCAATACCATTCCGAGCACCATGGCAGAAGGCGTCGCCAGAGGCCACAGACCGAATCCAGCAGGCGCGGCGACCAGCAGCATGCCGAGCAGCGAGAACAGGACCTTCCCTCGTATCGTCCTGAGAAAGGTCTCTACGGATAGTGGCGGGACAGCGCCTCCGAGCCTCAGCCAATGTTGACTGATGCCAAAATCAGCGGCTGCACCGATGAGCGAGCCGGCCGCAGCTCCCATTAGAAACGACCCCAACAACGACAGTGACTGATACCCGACGTAGAGGATCAAAAGATATCGCGCCCCTTGGAGCACTGCATCGGACCCGATCAGGGGTAGCGCTATCCGTCCCAATCGGTCTGGGTGTCCGGACGAATCCTGTGACCCAGCCCATAACTCTCGAGGTTGGACCGAGTCGGACAATCTGTGAATGCCTGTTCCCGTCTCAGCCATATGCCACACTCCACGTACATCCTTGATTCCTGGCTGAACGCGTGGTGAGAACATGACACCACTGCCTATTCATTAGCTACCCAGTAACGGCATCTGCACCGGGTCTGCTCCCAGCGCGTGGGGCCACGAAGGTGCGCCCGGGTGATGAGTTCCGCACGGCTCTAACATTTGGGGCCCCAGCACGTCACAATACACGCCCTCCAATACAGACAGCATTCGCGACAGGGAAAATTCGGCCTGACGCACATGGCGCCCCGTCTCCATCAATTGCCCCCGCAGGGACCTATCGGTGGCCACACGCACCTGTGCCGCAGCCGCCGCTCCAATGTCATTAGCCGCAAACAGCACGCCCCACCCTGCCAGCACATCGCGATTGCCGACTACGTCACTGGCGACGATGGGAACGCCCTGCTCCATCACTTCAAGCAGCACCAGCGGCAACCCCTCCCAACGTGAGGTGGAAACATAAAGATCAAAGCCTGGTATCAGTCGGTCGGCATCCGTGCGGCTCCCGAGGAACAGCACGCGGTCAGCCAATGCAGCATCCAAATCATGTTGGTACGATCGGCGGACTCCATCGTTGTCACCATCGCCAACGATGACCCATACGGCATTGGGAAGCTGTGCGGCAACGGCCGGAATAGAGGCCAACAACAGATCCAACCCCTTGGCATAGTCGAATCGTCCAATCCAGCCAATCACAAAACGATTTGGAGGAAGGTTCCACTCACGATGCAACGCCTCTCGGGTCACCGGGCTCACCGATGTGCCTGGCTCTTCGGCCAACAATCCCGTAATGACCACCCGCGATCGGTTGACAGGCAGATGATACGCAGCCGCCAGAGCCTGCTCGCCCGGGGACACGTAGAGCACGGCATCGAAGACCAAACGAAAGAGACATTCCATCACCCAGGCACTGGCATATCGCCACCCTCGCGCGTATGCATAGTGGGGACCGTGCGGAGTATAGAGCACGGGAATGCGCACCAAGAGTTTCACCCAGAAGGAGAAAAAGGCTGCCCCTCGCCCATGGGCATGAATGGGTGCCGGCGCGCGCAACAATTCCGTGATCAAATGCCACACCGAGCGCGCATTCGGCCGCCGCATCGGCAACACGGACACTTCCACCCCCATGCCCCGCCAAATGCCCACGAACGGCTTTTCGTCGGAACAAAAGACTCGCACGTGGATTCCCGCCTGCTGCTGATGGCGCGCGAGGGCCGTTACATAGGTTGGTCCCCCGCCGACCCCGGCCCTGGCAGTCATGTGCAACATGCGATTCGGAAGACACTCTGACAAGGCCAGGCCTCCCAACCCGAGTGACAGTCCGAACAAGAGCGTCCAATGCAGCAACAGATTGTCGGTTAACAGTTCCTCACCGGCCAAGCTGCAGAGCAGTACCGCGGGCCAGAACGCAATGAGCATCCACCCCAAGCCGATACGCGCGATCGACTCCCGGCTGCGCACGGGAATCAGCACGCTGATCACGGCACTCCAAAACAACCAGGCACATGCGACCGCAAGCGGAAGGAGCGGCCCGACCCCCCCCTTCAAGAGAATATCGAGGAATAGATTGTGCGCGGTTTGCAGGTTGATGTTGGCGCCCTGATACGGAAGGCCGACGACGGTCTCCACGAACCGCTGGCGATCGTAGCCAACCCCCCAGATCATCGTTCCCGGATGGGCGAGCAGATACCGCATCGACTGCCCCCAAATCCACAGGCGGGTTTGGACATTCCTGACAGACTGCCTCGTGAGGGTATCATCCGGCACAACCGTAGGGGCTTCATCTGTAACCTGCCGGACAATTGCCAATCGACCATTCAACGTCTCTTGCAGTCTTTCGACCGTCGGCAATGCTGCACGGGACAGCGCACTGATACTCAATAATATGAGCGGCACGAGCACCAAGAACGCCGCGCAAAGCAGCCGTCGTCTGACCGACAGCAGTGAGCCAGGATTCAGTCGCAGCAACACAAACAGCCCGCACAGTGACACCGCAAGCGCAAACAGGCTGGTGCGTGACCCGCTCAGCAGAATACCGCCCAGAGCAAGAGGCCCCAGCGCACACACTTGCCCCGCGGCGTACAGCCGGCTGACGAGGCCATTCCAGCCGCCGAACAGCGCCAGGCAGCAACTAAACATCAGCGCGCAGACCAGATACATGCCATAGGCGGTATGGCCCATCGTATCGCTTCGCACCGCCAATCCATCGAGCGACCACGCTTCGGCAAAAGTGCCCATGGCAAAAAAGATCGAGGCTCCATCCGTATAAACGTTGGTATACCGGCCGTCCAGGGCTTGCCAGAATCTGAACGCGGAATAACAAAGGGTGCCAAAGGCCACTGACGGCATCAGGTAACTCACGAGCTTAATCACCAACAAAGGGCGGCGCAGCGTCAACAATGCAGCCAGCGGAAGCGGAGCAAGATAGAGGACCCATTTCAGGAGCAACAACAATCCGGTCTTTTCAAAGGACGCACGCCAGATCGAATTCACAGCCAGACTCACCATCAAGCCAGCGACCGAAAGTCCGAGCAGCAGCACAGGAACATTCCAGGCCTGCCACTCGGCAACGTACCAGCCTTGAGACAGCGACGACATCGTACGCCGACTGGCCCATGCCACCCATACCCATGCCGCCAGAAGCAGGGGAACGAACGGATGCAGGACAATACTGTCGGTCAGGCGAAACTTGAAGAGCAGCGGGGAACACAGCAGGCATCCGAGAATCCCAAGGCCGATGAGGTCCGAGAGGACAACGCCGTCGTGCGCCTGACGTCCCACGTGACGCGGCAGGTGCTCCGTGTGGGACGAGAGATTAGTGACCGGATAGAACCTGGGCATAGACCCCCTCAAGATCGGCTACATGGTTCTCCAGCGAACGGGGATGGCACCAGTAGCGCCGGTGGGCAGCGCGGCCCAATCGTCGCACGAGCTGATCATCCTGCAACCGCGCGATGGCCGCCTCCAGCGACCTCCCATCTCCCCCGCGAAAATACAGCCCCGTCTCTCCGTCAATCACCAAATCGCGCGCCGCACAGGAATCCGCCACCACTGCTGGAACCCCGAGCGCGGCGGCCTCTAACACGACCAACCCCTCGGTCTCATACCACAGGGACGGGAAAATCAAGGCACGCGCACCGGAGAGTTCCTGCGTCACCAGCTCACGCGACAACCACCCGGTCAAGGTGGCGGCAGGAGCGAGACGGCGAACCTCCTCGGCGCTCTCGCCCTCGCCCACGAAGCGGACAGGCCAGCCGGTTCGCTGCGCCACTGCGGCCAGCAGGTGCGGACCTTTTTCACGCGAAAGCCGCCCCACCATCACGAACGGCTTGTTCGATTCAGGCTCGACCGGCTCAGCCCGCCCCATCTCGATCATATTCCGCACGTGATGAACGTGCATGTCATCCGGGAAAAACGGGCTGAGAATACGCCGGCTGAAGTCGGATACGACTACGACGTGCTTCACATCCCTCGGAATGCCACCCCAGTGTCGTTGCACCGTACTTCTCGCGACCCGCCACCACTTGTGCGCGGCATTCCGTCGATCACACCGTTCAAAGACACAGGCTCCGGAGAGCGGCTGCAATCCGCAAATTGCATCCTTCGGATGATTGTAAAACCCCCCGGTCGGACAGGCCGAGACGTAGTCATGATACGTACAGACGACCTTGGCACCCATCGACAGGGCAGTTCTCACCACACTGCTGGAGAGCACCTTATCCCATCCGTGGACATGCACTACCGTGGAGTCGAGATCGACGCGCCCTAACAGCCTGGCCATCGCCCGCGCGGCCTCGGCGTTCCATACCCCCTGCACCATCGCGCGCAGCCGTCGGGGATCGTCAGCAATGGAATACTGGTCCGTGCACACCACGTCAATCGAACTGGCTAGGATTCGCTCGTCGACAGGGCCGGCGCCGGCAAACAGCGTCACCGCATGACCGCGAGCGGCCAGACCGACGGCGCTCCCCAACGCCACCGCGGCATTCCCGCCGTTCACATGGGCGAAGTCGCTGACGACGACAATATTCACATGCGCTCCGTCGGCCGCAGCATTCGCACCGGGCTACTCGGCGGGAATGCCAAGTTGCTCCAGCATAGTAGACACCCGAGCGCCCCAGTCATGTTGCGACGCATACGCCTGTAGTGCCGCCCGGGCCGGCGGACTCGCCAGCGCCTGCTCAAT
>CAADGJ010000093.1 GCA_900696505.1 uncultured Nitrosospira sp. | reverse complement strand
TGGCGGCCTTGGGCAGGGTCTACGATCAACTGGGACAAGCGGCAAAAGCCAAGGGCATTCTCGAAGAGGTCGTGAAACAACGCCCCGACAATCTTCGGGCACACCGCATTCTCGCCAAGCTCTATCATGCGGAGGGACAGGCCGACTTGGCACTCCGTTCCTGTACGGCCATCCTCAACGCCAATCCTTTCGATGAGGAAGCGTTAGCGCTCAAACGCAGTGTCACCGGCGCGCCCGACGAGCCGCCGCTATCGAAACGGGAGAAGAAACGCAGCCTCGCGGAAGTACCGGTGGAAAAGATCACGGCAGCGGTCCCACCTGCGCCGGCTCCGGTTGTCCTTGTATCAGAGTCCGCGGCGCCTACCGTGTCGATGCCCGATCCGACGCCTCCCCAGAGCCTCCCAACTCCCGCTGTTCAACATGCGGCCGCAATCGCACGCCTCGAAGCCTGGCTCAGCACCATCCAGGCTAAACGCCACCCCGCAGCCCGGTGACTCACACGCTCACCGGGACTCTTTCAGCGTTTGACCCACCCCTGACAGCCTGTTAGAATGCCGCCGCTGCTGGCATCCCTATCCATTGCAGCCTACTGACAACCGGGGCGCGCGACCGACAGATGCTGCGGCTACTTGTGCTTCATGGTCCCAATCTCAATCTCCTGGGGACGAGGGAACCCTCCGTGTATGGGCAGATGTCATTATCCGACATCGATAAGTCCATTACCCGCCGGAGCGGTGAACTCGGGATTGCGGTGCAGACCAAGCAGTCCAATAGTGAGGGGGAGTTGGTCACCTGGATTCAGAATGCCAGGGGACATTTCGACGGAATCATCATCAATCCGGCCGCGTACACGCATACCAGCATTGCGATCCGTGATGCGATTGCCGCCGTCGCCCTGCCGACGGTGGAAGTCCACCTCTCGAACATCCATCAACGGGAGGAGTTTCGCCATCATTCCTTCATTGCCGGCGTTGCTATCGGCCAAATCGCCGGTTTCGGCTCGACCGGATACCTGCTGGCGCTGGAGGCCTTGACCGTACATCTGGGTGCCAAACGCTCATCGTCACGCACCCGAGCAGACGTGAGAAAGAAACCCGCGGCCTCGCGCCGTTGAACTTGTTGCACTAAGGAGAGTTGTTGTGATTTCGACCGCAGAGTTTCGGAACGGCAGCCCGTTAATGGTAGAGGGACAACCCTTTTATATCGTGGAATTCCAACACGTCAAACCCGGCAAGGGTGGAGCATTCGTCCGGACGAAGCTGAAAAGCTATCTCTCGGGCAATGTCCTCGACCGGACCTTCCGTTCCGGGGAAAAATTCGACACCCCCGAGATTGAAGAGTGCGATATGCAGTTCCTCTATGCCACGAACGATTCCTATACGTTCATGGATACGGAAACGTACGAACAGTCGACCTACGAAAAGAGTCAGCTCGGCAGCAACGCCGACCTGCTCAAAGAGAACATGATCGCCAAGATCCTGATCTATGAACACAAGCCGATTACGGTCGTGCTGCCGAACTTCATCGAACTGAAAGTCGTCGATGGCGAACCGGGCGTGCGCGGCGATACGGCCTCCGGGGGCAGCAAACCGGTCATTGTGGAAACAGGCGCCACAATCAAGGTGCCGCTGTATCTGGAAATCGGGGAAGTCATTCGCATCGACACCAGAACCCGTGAATTTGTGGAGCGCGTGCGTTGAGCCCATCACGTAAGAAGACCGGAAAAAGCCGGACTGCCGCTAAGCCCATTGTGCTGCCGAGCGCCTTTGCGCCACGAACCTCTGCGGCCGACCAGATGATCTTAAATCCCGACCAGGCCGCGCAGATTCAGCAACTGGCGGATCTGCTGAAACGCAACCATCTGACCGAATTGGAAATCGAGCGTAGCGGGATGCGCATCCGGATTCGGCATGAGCCGGCGGTACGCGCCACGACGACACATACCGTGGAGGCCGTCCACACCCAATCGGCGACATCCGGCACGGCACCCGCAGCGCAAGCTCGTCCCTCGGCAGAGACAGACGGCCAGGTGACTATTACGTCACCGATCGTCGGCACCTGCTACCGCTCGCCTTCGCCAGACGCAGACCCGTATGTGGAAGAAGGGGACTACGTGAAGAAGGGGCAGGTATTGTGCATCGTTGAGGCCATGAAGCTCATGAACGAAATTGAGTCCGAGGCCGACGGGCGCATCACCAAAATTCTGGCGGAAAGCACCAAACCCGTCGAATATGGACAGCCACTCTTCTTGATAGACCCCAGCGCCACGCCCTAGCCGCAGAGGTCATGGGGATTCGTGACGAGACCCGTCCTGAACGCAACAGCCTCATGACGCCTCTTAATCTGCGACTGGCTCACGCCAAGCGGCAAAGGCCGATGTGAAGGCTGAATGAGCGCGACGGATAGTGGCAGAATGACGCAGACGCACAGCAAGACTCGCATCGGAGTATCTCGTGTTTAAAAAAGTATTGGTTGCCAATCGCGGAGAGATCGCCCTTCGAGTCATCCGGGCTTGTAAGGAGCTCGGCATCAAAACCGTGGCGATTCATTCCGAGGCTGATGCCGCAAGCCTGCACGTACGGGCGGCGGACGAACATGTCTGCGTGGGTCCTCCTGAGGCCGCCCTTAGCTATCGCAACATTCCGAACG
>CAADGJ010000092.1 GCA_900696505.1 uncultured Nitrosospira sp. | reverse complement strand
GAGACGTATATCCACTGGGTGCAGACCGGCCGGCCATTCACGATTCTGAAAGCCGGCATGACGTTGGATGGTCAGATCGCCACCGCCACCGGCGAATCTCAATGGATTACCGATGAGGCGGCCCGGATGCAGGCCCATCAGTTGCGCGCCGACGTCGATGCCGTGCTTGTCGGGATCGGTACGGTTCTGCGCGACAATCCGCAGTTGACCGCCAGGACGGGTAGTGATCCCGTTCGCCTTGCCGCCAGGCAACCGCTCCGTGTGGTGGTCGACAGCCGACTACGTATTCCGTCCCGGGCCGCCGTGCTGAAACGGCAGGAGGAAGCCCACACCGTGATTGCCACCACGCGCGCGGCCTCAGTAACAAAGGTCGAGCGCTTGCGCGGCCGGGGCGTTGATGTCCTGGTGCTGCCTGCTGCCGGCGGGCACGTCAATCTCACGGCATTATGGGCGAGGCTCGGTCAGCTCGGCGTCACGAGTGTTCTCGTCGAAGGCGGAAGCGATCTCAATGCGGCCGTGCTGCGAGCGGGACTGCCCCAGCGCCTGATGTGTTTTGTCGCCCCGCTGCTGCTCGGCGGGCAGGATGCGAAAGGGGTGTTGGGAGGGCTGTCACCGCGCCGCCTGCGGGAAGCCGTGCTCCTCAACAATCTACGCATGACGCCTGTTGGGCGTGATATGCTGATCCAGGCCGATTTCCCGACTCGATAGGAGTATCGTGCGATCTTCTCTCCGCCCTGCGTGCAGGGTTCATCCGCGGCGCCCCGGTCTGCTCCTGTCCCTCGTCTGCATCTGGTTGGCGCTGCTGTCGGTTTCTTTGACTCATGCAGCCGAAGAGTCATCCTCGACGGATCTTGCGGCGCAGGTCTGGCAATACCTCACGACTCAGGACAGCGAGCAGGCCAATTCGGCGCTGGCGTCCATCATGCAGCGGCCCGACGCGACGCTTCAGGCCGTGCGGGGCATCCTGCGCAAGGGCCAGCCCCACGGCCTTCAGCCTGTCGGGGTGTTGGCGGATGAACAGGTCATGGTTCGCGACCGGCCCTATCGGGTGAGTCTGTCCATTCCCCAGAGTTACGAACCGACTAAAGACTATGCACTGGTGGTATGTCTCCATGGCGCAGGGTTCACCGGTGAAGCCTATTTAGACCGATGGAAGTCGCGTTTAGGCGAACAATATATCCTGGCCTGTCCAACCTATCCCGCAGGTGCCTGGTTTACCAGGCGGGCCGAAGATCTGGTGCTGGCGACGGTGCAACTTGTCCGGGAGCGGTATCGAATCGATCCGAATCGCATTTTTCTCAGTGGGATGTCCAACGGCGGCATCGGCGCGTGGCTGATCGGTATGCATCATGCGCCCCTGTTTGCAGGGCTCGCGCCGATGGCCAGTGGCATCGACGATGTCTTATTTCCGTTCCTGGAAAATCTCCGCTCCACGCCGGTCTACATCATTCATGGCTCTCAAGACCAGGTGATGCCCGTGGAACTGAGTCGCAAGCTGGCGGGTGAGCTGAAGAACCTCGATTACCCCTACATCTATCGTGAACATGACCGGACCCATGCCATGGCCGGCGGCCATTTCTTCCCGCGTGAAGAGCTGCCTGATCTGGTGAAGTGGTTCGATACCCAGCACCGCACGCCGGTTCCCAAGACCGTGACTGTCGTGCGGGATGCGAGTCATCTCCTGCCGTTCGGGTGGGTGCGGATCGATGCAACGGATCAGATCGCATCTTTTTCGGAAGATCTGGTCGACAAGCGAGACGACAGCATTCGGAAGCGGATCTACGCCCGATTGACCGCACAGGTGACCGGTCCGAATCGGATCGACGTGCGGACCGATCGCGTGCGGCAGTACACGTTGTATTTGAATGAGGACCTGGTCGATTTGTCCAAACCGGTCGTCATTACCACAGACGGGCAACCGTCATTCGAAGGCCTTCTCGAACCACATGTCGAGACGCTGTTACGGCAGGCTCGCCTCCGGCATGATCCTGCGCAGCTTTTTCCCGCTCACGTGACTGTGACCGTGCCTCAACGGGCTTCATGACCGGGGGCGGCGAGATGGTTCGGCGAATCGGCCCGTTGGCCGCTGTGCTCACCGCCGCCTTGGCTCTCTGCGATTCCACCGGGCAGGCCGAACCAGAACGCTGTTCCCTGCCGTCGCACCATGTCGGCATGGTGTTCCCTCTCGATCAGGTAGATGCTGCCTGGACCTGCCGGCTTGAACCGATCATTGCGCATTACACCACGGCCAATAAGGTGGGACCGATCCGTACCTTGCTGCCGGAGGATGTCTATCTCTATCTGTTGGAGCATCCGGTCATGGCCGCGGCCCTCGTGAATCGTCTCGATCTCGGGTTGTACAAAGCTGAGTGGCGCGGTCCCGATGAATTCTGGGCGACGGACGGTGAAGGCACGGAAGGCATCGTGCATCCGTTGTATCAGGATCGGAGCACGCGGATTTACTACGTTGAAGGGACGCATGATGGACGATTCCTGCCCCGCGTCAGCGGCAAGGCCCTGGTGTTGTTCAAATTGCAGCCGGTGAAAGACGGGCAGGGCAGTGAATCGATGGATAATACGATGGTGGCTTACCTGCGGCTCGATAACCGGTTGTACTCCGGGTTACTCTCGATGCTGCGTCCGCTCATCGGCAATGTCGTCACTCGTCAGGTCGTGAAGGCGTTTGACGCCGCCCGCCGTTTGGCCGGCGTCATGCGCGACCATCCGGACCAGGTGCTCTTCGAGGCGACGGATCCCCCCGGTCTCCCGGAAGAACAGGTCACGTTCCTCAAAGCCGCCCTCGCGTCCCTCCACAATCCTGGGCAGAAGCCGAGCCCCGCCCTTCCATGAGAGAGTGATGACGACGTCCCGCAGCTTTTTCTACCTCTGTACCCTCGGCGTATTTTGTTTCATTAGCTATAACCTCGTTCGCATGCCGGTCCTGTCCCTCTTTGCGGAATCGCTGGGTGCCGGGCCGGAGCGGATCGGATTGATCGTTTCGGTGTCGACGATTACCGGGGTGCTGCTGAAATTGCCGTCGGGTGCCCTGTCCGATATTTATGGACGGAAGATGCTGCTCCGCATCGGGGTGGTGGCGTTCGGGCTGCCGCCCTTTATCTATCCGTTCATTTCCGATCTCAATGCGCTGACAGCGTTGCGGTTCGTCCACGGCCTGGCGACGGCCATCTTCGCGCCCAGCGCCCTTGCCACGGTGGCTGATCTTTACAAGGAGCGGCGGGGGGCGGCGATGGGAACCTATACGGCCTGTACCCAGTCCGGTTCCCTCCTTGGCCCTTTTCTTGGAGGATGGTTGGCCCATGCGGCGGGGTTTCCAGCGGCATTTGTGACGGCCGGGGTTTTCGGGTGCATCGCCATTCTCATCTTCTTCAGCCTCCATTTGGATGAGCCCCCTCCGCGTGTACGAGAGAAGGGGCTGGCTCCGGTGATCACCGAGATGGGAAAAGGGTTTCTCGCCGTGGCCCGGAACCGGAAAGTGTTGATCACCAGTTC
>CAADGJ010000091.1 GCA_900696505.1 uncultured Nitrosospira sp. | reverse complement strand
CGCGGACCGATGCGCTGAAACGTGCGGTAGTCCCATTCAGTTCCTGTTGCGGCGATCACCTTGCCGGTGGGCGCTAGCTGCTCGTTGAATTCGAGAAAGCCTGCGGCAGGAATTTTGGCCTCAGCCTCATCGATCAGCCCGGTGCCGACCGTGAAGTAGGGATGGAATCCTACTCCGACGGGAGCTGCCGCACCTCCCACATTCCGTACAGAAAATGTGCAGGACAATCCCTGAATGCCCAGACTGTAGGTGAGACGCACGACGAGCGAAAACGGGTACCCTCGCGAGGCGTAGTCGGCGGCATCCACACTTACTTCATAGGTCACGGCGTGAGCGACGGCTTGATGCGTCGTCCATGGGAGGCTTCGCACGAATCCGTGGATGGCATTCGGGCCTTCTTTATCGTTCCGTTCAAGTTGAAGTAGTTGACCGTCAAACGAGTATCGTCCGCCCGCCACGCGACCTGGAAATGGAATCAGCACATCGCCCTGCCCGCCCTTCTTCTGCCCGCCGCCTGAATAGCCCCATACGATGTCCGTTTCGCTTCCAGAACTGCCGACGATAAAGTACCGCCGCAAGGAGGCTCCCCACGGTGACAGCACCGCACGCTGGTTCTCAAAGGCGATCGTCGTTTCCGTGTCGGGCGTGGGGGCAGACATCATGTCCTGCAACACTCCTTACACATCCTTACCGATCAAGTACTCGAACCGTTTACGAAAATCATCCGAGGCAAGTCCGGCGGTGGTCGCCAATCGAACCAGGTCATCCGGTTGGTGCAGATCGTCGGACGAAAGGCGGATCATGTACCGACGTGCGATGACGTAAGACTCCGACTCGACGTCCACCATACGCACGCGCGTACGGCCGGTGGCCGGGTCGAGAATGTCGCCAAACGGAATAGGAATAAACCGCCCGTTTTGAATCGACACCATGGCCGCATTGCCGCCTTCCAACAGAAATTGCGCGGCGCAGTAGCCCAGGTCCCGCGTATATTCCATATCGAATGAAATAGGATCCGCGCAGCGCAGTTCATAGCCGATATTTTTATCCACGATGGTAGTCTTGATCCCGAATGTACGCAGTTCCTTCTCCACCGCCCGCTTGAGCACGAAGCCGAAATTGATCTCCGCCAGCCGCACATGTCCGTGCTGGTCGCGTTCCGCATCTTCGAGTCCGTTCAAATCCTGTTGGTCGAGAATTTCGACCAGGCCTTCGGCGAGAACCGCCACCCCGTCCGACCTGCCGGCACTGAGCCGCTTGATAAACGCGGCCACCAGAATATCGACCAGCGTCTGGAGACGAATGGGTTTGTGGCGGAATTCTTCCGGAATGATGGTCAGGCTGGCTCCGGCAGCCTTACCGATCCCCAGCGCCAAATGTCCTGCCTTGCGGCCCATGGTGACGACGAAATACCAGCGGGAGGTGGTCTCCGCATCGACCATCAAACTTTTGACCAGTTCGACCCCGATATGGCGAGCCGTCTGGAATCCGAAGGTCGGAATGCCATGCGGCAGATCGAGATCGTTGTCGATGGTCTTGGGCACGTGCACCACCTGAAGGCGGCCGCCGGCCCTCTGCTCCAATTTCAAGGCGGAAAATGCCGTATCGTCTCCACCGATCGTAATCAGTCTGGTCACTCCCAGCGTATGCAAACTTGCCAGGCAGGCATCGAGGTGCTCGGTTTTCTGCGTAGGATTGGCACGCGCCGTCCCGAGACAGGAACCTCCGCTGAAGTGAATGCGACTGATGTCTTCGATCGACAGACGTCTGACCTTGCTGGTGTTCCCGTCCATGATCCATTTGAAACCGTCCTGAATGCCAATGACGTCGGAGCCGCCGAGAATGCTTCGTATCGTCGCCGCCCCGATCACACTGTTGATGCCCGGTGCCGGCCCTCCACCGACAAGAATGCCCACGACCGGTCTCTGTTCACGTATCGCCATGTTCCTGCTCCTATCCGGCTGAAATGATTCGACCCGCCCCATACCCCGTCAGCGCGCCATGCTCGGCTGCTTCCGGCTATCCCGCAGGCCGTTCATGCCTGCGACCCTACACGCACCCGGAAAGTGCGTCAAGGACGACCAGGCGGGTTCTTTAATATCACTCGCGAATTATCGAACCTGTGCTAGCCTAAGACCGACAGCCTTCTGCTTCACTCGAAGGAGGTACTTCATGGTCGAGATACTCGTCGTCGACGACAATCTGCAACTGAGAGACACCTTACGAAAGATCCTGAACAAACGGCCCGGATTTCGTGTGACGGGGGAAGCAGCCGACGGAATCGCCGCCTCGCAATTGGCCCAGACGCTCCGCCCGACAGTGGTCCTCATGGACGTAGGCATGGCACGTATGGATGGGGTTGAGGCGACGCGCCGGATACGCGCGCTCCTGCCGGACACGGTCGTGATTGGAATGTCTTGCCATAACAGCCGGGAAGTCGAGGTCGCCTTACGCGCCGTCGGCGCGAACGCATTCATTCCCAAAGAGCTGGTACCCGAACAAATCTTTGAAGTCATCTCCCAGCAACTGCCGCAGGATCAGACGGTGCAATGATGCAGTGGAAGAAGCAGCGATACAGGTTCTTCTCATGAGGTGCCGCAACTCACATCCCTACCTTCTCCGCTCGCCCCTGACGGCCGGCTAAGGGCCGCCTCGACAATCGCCCGGCACAGCTGGACACCAGCGCTTTCTTTGGTGAGATACCCATACGCTCCCGCTTGCTTCATGCGTGCCACGATATCGGGCGAGTTGTGCATGGAGAGTGCCACGATTTTTATTTCGGGGTATTCTTCCTTGATCCGTTTGGTCGCCACCACGCCGTCACATCGGGGCATGTTGACGTCCATCACCACGACAGCGGGGCTGAGGGTACGGGTCAATTCGATGGCTTCCAGGCCGTCGCGGGCTTCACCGACGACCTCGAGGCCGGGATGTCCGTTCACGATGGTCCGCAGACCCTGGCGCAACATTCGATGGTCGTCTACCAACAAGACCCGGATCTTGGGAGTGGCGAGGAGCGAGGCAGTTGCGGGGAGCTTCGGCACCCCCGGTGCGGCCGGCTCGGACACCACGGCGTGAATCACCGCAGCGACACCCGTTTCAGCCACCGCCTCATCAGCCGTGGGGCCTGGCTGAACAACCGGCAGCTGCAGAATGGCCGTCGTGCCCTCGCCGGGGACTGATTGCATATCGAACTCCCCTCCAAGAGCCTTCATGCGCTCGCGAATACTGAACAGACCAAAGCCTGGTTCCAGCTTGGCCTCCCCCGGACCGACGTCACAACCCACACCACGATCCGACACGCAAATGCGCAATACTCCGCCGGCCTGTGTGACGGAAATCTTCGCCTCAGTCGTCCCCGCATGTTTCACGATATTCATCAGGAGTTCGCGGACCGATTGAAACAACAAGACGGACTGCTCCTCGGAAAGGGAGAGGACGTCACTCTCCAGATCGAGCTTCACGGTGAGCTCCCGCTGCATCTGGTCCGCCAGCCATCTCAGCGCCATCAGGAGTCCGAACTCGTTTAAGATCGGCGGGCTGAGCTGTGCCACCAACGTCCTGGTATAGGCCAGGGCCCGGTCCATCACTTCCTGGACCTCCGTCATGGCCTCCATCGCCGCCGGCGTCACCTCTTCCAATTTGGCCTGCCCGAGTTTAATCCGACTCAACACCAGGAGTTGCGCCAGATAGTCGTGCAAGTCGGTCGCGAGTTGTTTTCGGATACGATGCTCGGTCAGATTCAGTTCTGTCGTCAGCGCGCGCAGCTTGTCCTGCGTATCCGCCAATTCTCTCGTCCGCACCTCGACACGCTGCTCCAAATCGTCCGCCAGTTGGCGCAATTGCGCTTGTGCTTCTTTCCGGATCTGAATGTCCTGAATGATGGAAATGAAGTGGTGCGCGGAGCCCTGCTCATCCCGCAACAGCGAGACGGTCAGATGCCCCCAGATGAGCGAGCCATCCTTCCGGATGTACCGCTTTTCCATGGAGAAGGTTTCGATCTCACCGGCCAGCAGCCTGCGGACGGAAGCCCAATCCCGTTCGATGTCATCCGGATGGG
>CAADGJ010000090.1 GCA_900696505.1 uncultured Nitrosospira sp. | reverse complement strand
TTGGCCCAATCCCCGAAGGCTTCGCGCAGCAAGGCCAACATGCCGGCCTTGTCGAAATCGCCGGTCACGCCAAGAATGATGCCGTTGGGATGAACGGTCTGCTGATGAAACGCGACCAGGTCTTCGCGAGTGATGAATTCGATCGAACGCACCGACGTTTCACGCGCGCTCGGATGGGTGGGCCCATAGAGCAGTTTGGCGAACTCACGGCCCACGATCGAACCGGGACTGTCCTGCCGCCGCCTGATCCCTTCCAGCGCCTGCAACTTGGCCAACTCCACCCGGCTCTGTTCAAACGCCGGCCGGCGCAACAGGTCGGCAAAAATCTGTACTCCGCGCTTCAGGTCTTTCTTCAGGACATCGAGCGAGGCAGATCCGGACTCCTTGCTGAAGCCGATAGAAATGGTAGCCGCTAACTGTTCCAGCTCTTCATCGACCTCGTCCGGTGACATCGAGGCCGATCCGCCGGTGCGCATCGCTGCGCCGGTCATCCCCGCGAGGCCAACCTTGTCCGCCGGGTCCAGCCAACTGCCGGTTTTGAGCGTCGCGTTGATCGTCACGAGCGGCAATTCATGATCTTCAAGGAGGTAGACCACCATCCCGTTGTCCAGCACGAGACGCTCCGCGTCCGGCGGATTGAATTCCACCGTCGGGAATCGCATGGAACGAGGATTGTCCAATACCAGGTCCCCGGCCATCACGAGAGAGGCCTGGACGAGGAACAAGAGCACGAACACCGGACATGACATCCATCTCGCTGCTTGTCTCATGACCTTTCCTTTTTCCAGTTCACCCATGAGGCGCCTCATCGAGCCACCTCACCCACGGCTGCCATTTTTTTATCGGGCGCTTTTTTCACCAAGACCCCCACCGTCCGATTCGGTTTGGTCAAATATTGAGCAGCCACCCGCTGCACATCCGCGGGCGTCACGGCGGCAATCCTGGCCCGCGCGTTCAACACATAGCGCCAGCTGCCTGCGACCGTCTGATAAAACGCCAACTGCGAGGCCAGCCCGCTATTGGAGCGCAACGATCGCACCAGATCCGCATCAAGTCCGTTCAGGACCCGCTCGAACTCTTTGGCCGAGATCGGCTCCGTCTTCAATCGTTCGAGTTCTTCATAAATCGCCGATTCCACTTCCGCCGTCGTATGGGGCGCCAACGGGGTTGCCGCAATCACGAACAGATTCGGTGCACGAACGCCCGGGTAGTTCGTATCCGACAATACCGACGCCGCAAGCCGCTTATCCCGCACCAGCGTGCTGTACAGACGAGAGGTCACTCCTTCGGTCAGCACTTCATCGATCACATCGAACACAAAATCGTCCGGGTGGCCGATGGTGGGTTTGTGGTATCCGATCGCCAGTGCCGGTTCCGCGTCGAATTCGATTTCGACCCGGCGCTCGCCGCGCTGCGGCGGCTCTTCGGTCACCAAGGCCGGAATGGGAGGCGCGGCCGGGATCTTGCCGAAGGTCTGCTCGATCAACGCAATGACCTCTTTCGGCTGGATATCGCCGACAATGGCAACCGTCGCATTGTTCGGGCCGTAATAGGTTTTGAAGAAGGCTTCCGTCGCGGCCGGGGTGAGGGCCATGATATCCGAGCCCCAACCGATCGTCGGCACACCATACTGATGGGCCTGGAAGGCCGTGGAGGTAAAGGTCTCGTAGAGCAGGCCGTTGGGACTGTCGTCGGTCCGCAGCCGGCGCTCCTCCATGACGACACCCCGCTCCTTATAGAATTCACGTAACACCGGATGCGCCATGCGGTCGGATTCCAGCGCCGCCCACAACGGCAAGCGATTGGCAGGCAGGCTGATCACATAGCGGGTGATATCCTTGCCGGTCGACGCATTCAGCCCGACTCCACCATGACGTTGATAGAGAAGTGCCATTTCGTTGCCCACGACAAACTCGCCCGCCTTCTCCTGCAACTCCTTGAACCGGCGCTGCAGCTGTTGCACCTCTGGCGATGCCACATGCGGCTTGCCTTCCATCTGTGCGCGAGCGGCCTCGTCCCGCTCGCGATGGTCAAGCTCATTCCCGACCACGGTGAGTTCGTCCAACACGGCCTGTTCCCGCTCATAATCTCGCGTGCCGACCGTCCGTGTGCCCTTAAACGCCATGTGTTCGTAAAGGTGGGCCAAGCCGGTCAACCCCACCTGTTCATTCACACCGCCGACCCCGAACGTCATGTTGATGCTGACGATCGGCGCCTGATGCCGTTCGACCATCAGCACGGTCATGCCATTAGCCAGCTTATGTTCGATGACCCTGTCGGCCAGGCTCGGCGACTCCGCGTATCCCGGCGCAGCCGCCGCAAGAATGCCAGAGAGGATCACAACACCGATTGTGCGCGCTCGTGTGATGCTGATCATATGAAGAGCTCCATCAGTTCCTCCGGTCGTTCAATAAACCAATCCGGTTGGCAAGCCGCCATCTTCTGACGATTGCCCATGCCATATCCCACCGCACAGACCCGAATGCCCGCATTGTGCCCGCCATTGATGTCATTGGTACTGTCGCCGATGAGCACCGTGCGATCCTTCTTCACGCCGAGTTGTTCCATCACGTGCACCAGCATGCCCGGCTCCGGTTTCAGACCAAACCCATTGTCGCCGCCGACCACGTAGGCGAAGTGATGATGGCCCAGCCCTTTCAAAATGACATTGGTATATTCGATGGCTTTATTGGTCGCCACGGCTTTGGACTTGGCGGCGTAATGCGCGAGGACCCGGTCGATACCAGGATAAAACACGGTGCGATCCAGGCAATGTTCAAGATAGTGCCCGCGGAAGACGCGGAGTGCTTGATCGAACCGATCCTGGTTTCCTTCCCCGACAGCCAGCCGCAGCAGCTTCTTCACGCCGTCGCCGACGAATCCGAAAATTTCCTCCTGCGGCCGTTCCGGCAAATCCAGGTCGCGCAACGTCAAATTGACGCTATCGGCGATGTCCCATTTCGATTCGATGAGGGTGCCGTCCAGGTCGAAGATGAGCAAGTCGATCTCAGACTTTTTCGTCATTCTTTTGCCTTTCGCAATTCTGCCTGCAAGGCCGCCAGCGAGGCCTGCCTCGTTCCGTCTTTTTCTTCCAGCATCGCCTGTCGCACGACATTCAGCATGCGTTTCTGACCGACGTGAGGCGGGAGAATCGGCTCCATGATTTTCCACCGCCCATTCATGACCTTCAGCCGCACTCGCGCCTGCTCCGTGCCCGGCTCCGGCACGAACCCGGCGGTATCCAGGTACATGATGCCCAGGACGCGGAATTCCACCGGCACCACCACTTCCAGCCGGTTCACGATTTCCCATTGGCGGAAATCATCCGGCACCGTGAAGCCATTGATGACGACCACTTTCCCCCAGGCCGGCTCTTCCTTCCAGTCGACATAGCCGGCCACCGATTCGAAGGAACTGGCGTCGAGGCGCACCCCCTTGTTGTCGAGGGCAAAATATTTCTCCACCACTTTGGCCGGTGAATGCGACACCGCATTGCTTTGCGCGTGCCCGGGCGAGGCCCAGGCCGTCAGCCCGACGATTCCCGCCATGATTCCGATGATCGCCCCGCGCAGAGATATCATACCGCTAACCCACCTCATGCAGTTTCATGAGATTCGTCCCGCCCGGCTGACCGATTCTGGTGCCTGAAAGAATGACGATGCGTTGCCCTGCCGTGGCCAGACCCTCGGCCTTCAGGCGTCGCTCCGCCTC
>CAADGJ010000089.1 GCA_900696505.1 uncultured Nitrosospira sp. | reverse complement strand
GGCTCAGCCACCCGCATTGACGATCTGGAAATGCGAACGCCCAATCCAGAATAAAGTCTTTCAGCGTCGACCGGCCTGGACTCGAATCAGGTGGTCTCACCGCAGCACCGGGGTTGCTCGCGGATTTGTGAGCAGGCCCTCTTCGTACCATCCCCTTCAGCATCTCACGGTACTGCAAGACCCGCTGAAGGCGATCTATATACGGCACTCGAATGACCTCAACATCAGCAGGAACTCGCTCGCCTAGCTTAAGATCAACCTGATGCGACGGATATACACACTCCGGAGTGGTCGTGAGCACCTGAGGTTGCCAGCCATAGGCCGCCAAGTTTCGACAAAATCCAAGCGGTCGCATGGCCCCACTCGCCGCAACGGGGGGAAAGTAATAGGCCACCATGAGTACTCGTTTCACCGTCTCACCGCCAGCTTTATGCAAAGTCATGATTGTCGGAGATTAGTCCGGTAATCTGATGAAATGAATGTCGTCACAGAACAACTGACCGGGAATACGCCCTCAGGTGCTGCTCACTTCAAACCGTTCTAGAATCTAGGCTGGCGACTGCCCTGCAAGATCTGACAATATTTCAAATTCGGCGACATGGAAGAGTCTATTCGAAAAATCTGCTTCTCCTCGGCGATGCCGATCCAAGTCAGCTATGAGAGCACCCGTGTTATAGATTCCTCGCTCTCGCAAGGTGCGACTCGCCAAGATTTCTCGAAGCGGCTCATACAAGTCATGCGCGAACCACTTTTTACTCGCGGTAGGAAATCCCATCTTGTCCACTCTGCTCCGCACAGACTCAGGGATTCTGCCCTTCATCCCCTCTCGCAGCACATATTTGTTCCACGGACCTCGTACCTTCCATTCGTCAGATAGACCGCACACAAACGACACGAGGCGATAGTCCAAGAACGGAAGTCGCGCCTCCACAGAATGAGCCATGGAGTTTCGATCTTCGATCCGAAGATATAAGGGTAACGGAGCCGATATCACCGACTGTTTTAATGCTGTGGACAATGCGGCGGAACTGGGCGGGGTATCTTCGCTGATAAAATGTTGCGTTAAATCACCAGAGAACCATGGATTTTGACGAATACGGGCTTGCCTTCTAGCCTGAGCCCATGTGCGGTAGCTGCCAATCTTGTACATCTCCCAGGAAATGCAACGACTTGCCGCCGCTGTCATACGCGCACGCGAATTTCCTCCATGTGCCTCGGTATAGGCTTTCACCGCCTGCCAGGCAGCAGCGACACGCCCTTGTTGTAGGAGAGACACCCAATAGTCTTGGAAATAGCTTGAATACCCCCCAATCGTTTCATCGGCGCCCTGTCCATTCAGGACAACGCGAATGCCTTGGGAGGCGGCCAGACGCATGAGTTGATAGCCGACCACTGCCGTCATGGTATGCACAGGCTCGTCCTGAAACCAGAGGACTTTGCGCACATCATTCCAGAGTTCGGCGGGGCTTGTTTCCAGCTGTCTGAGTTGAGCGTGAGTTTGAAGCAACGTATCTGCAATATACTTTGATTCATCAAACTCTTTGGCCATATAGCAGAACGCCTGGAGAGACTCCGGCTGCGTCCCCGCACTTTCGTCACGGTGACGTGCAGCAGCACAAATGATCGCGGTTGAATCGAGCCCACCGGAAAGACACACGCCCACTGGCACATCACTTCGCATACGGATACGGACTGAGTCTTCAAAAAGGTCACCGAAAGTCGCCGCGGGATCAGGAGCGATGGTTTTCGGCAAGGCATCAAGTGTCCAAAACGTCCATTGATGCCACGCACCATCTAATCCGACTTCAAACCCGCTACCTGGAGGAATCTGCTCAATCCCGTCGTAGAATGTCTCGTTATGACTGTCCAGACGGCCTTCCAATAGAAATCTGGACGCAATTCGCCAATTGATCCCTACCCGTTGATAGCCCGATGCACGCAGTGCCTTAATCTCTGAGGCGAATTGTATCACCGTGTGATCACGGCTGTAGTACAACGGTTTGACACCAAATCGATCACGTGACCCGAAAAGCCGTCGATGTCGGCGATCATAAATGACGAACGCCCACATGCCGTTTAGTTTCGGGAGGCACTCTCGACCCCACTCCCGATATGCAGCGAGCAGTACTTCGCTATCCCCGCTCGATCGAAACTGATACCCCAGCTTACGGAGTTCATCTCGAAGTTCGACATAGTTGAAAATTTCGCCATTGAACACCAGGACATACTGCCCATCCTGGCTGACCATTGGCTGATGGCCGGCTTCCGACAAATCAAGAATGGAGAGCCGACGAAATCCCATTCCAACGGCTCCATCCATATAGATGCCGCCGTCGTCGGGACCTCGATGAAGCAAGCTCTTCGCCATCCGCTCAACCGCCGCCCGCTCCACCGGCCGTCCATTCAGCCCTATGGCAACTGCGATCCCACACATTGAAGTAGCCCGTCTCCTTATCGCTTTTCGCGGATTGGTTGTGGCGCGTGAATCACTTCACCACAACCTGACGAAAATACTCCGTCGCTTTTCTGATACCGTCCTCGAGCTCCACTTTGGGCTCCCAACCGAGCAGGCTCTTCGCTCTGGTGATGTCCGGACGCCGAACTTTAGGATCGTCGGCTGGAAGAGGTCGCTCTTCTATGACGCTCTTTGAACCGGTCAACTTGAGGATGATTTCGGCAATGCCCCGAACCGTGAGTTCCCGAGGGTTCCCGATATTCACCGGGTCGTGAATACTATCGAAAATGGCGTCAGGCTTCTGAGTGAGGAATTTCGTGCGATCGGTGCGTTCTGCAAGAGACTTGTCAGATTTCACCATCAGTAGTGCCACGATACCACGAACCAAATCATCGACATAGCAAAAGCTACGTGTCTGAGAGCCGTCACCAAACACCGTCAATGGCTTTCCCTGCAGCGCCTGCACGATAAAGTTTGACACGACACGACCATCTTTGGGCCGCATTCTTGGCCCGTAGGTGTTAAATATTCGTACAATCCGCGTGTCCACCCCATGGTATCGGTGGTACGCCATCGTCATCGCCTCGGCAAATCGTTTGGCTTCGTCGTACACGCCGCGCGCGCCGATGGGATTCACATTTCCCCAGTAGGTTTCTGGCTGGGGATTCAGCAACGGATCACCGTACACTTCTGAGGTACTGGCCAATAGAAAGCGAGCGCCTTTGGCCTTCGCTAACCCTAGCGCCTTGTGTGTGCCTAGCGCGCCCACTTTCAAAGTAGCAATCGGCATCTCGAGGTAATCTTGCGGACTGGCAGGAGATGCGAAGTGCATGACGGCATCCAATTGGCCGTCGACATGTAAATAGTCGCAAACATTGTATTTCACAAAGCTGAACTTCGGATTGCCGATCAAGTGCGCAATATTCTCCGCGCGCCCCGTGATCAAATTATCAAGCGCGATGACGTCATGGCCCTGTCCGATAAGAAGCTCCGACAGGTGACTACCCAGAAACCCTGCGCCGCCCGTGATCAAAATTCTCATGAATCGCTCCCTCCTTCGTGTGCCCTTATCTAGGCTAATCGAGTTCAAACTCTTTCTTCCAATCTGAATCACCCTCGAGCGGTTTTTGATCCGCTTTCAGTAGCACGCAATTCTCAAGGACCAAGACATCCATTTCCGTCCGCATGAAGCACCGGTATGCATCCTCCGGCGTGCTGACGATGGGCTCGCCTCGCACGTTGAAAGACGTGTTCACCAGCACCCCATGTCCCGTCTTTGCCTCAAACGCTTTCAGCAGCGCGTAGTAACGGGGGTTGGTGTCTTGATGAACCGTCTGGACCCTCGCCGAATAGTCCAGGTGGGTGACGGCAGGGATATCAGATCGGGGAATGTTTAAGAGCTCAATGCCCCACAGTCCATTTTGAGCTGAACTGACCGGAAGGCGTCGTTTTTCGACCACGGGAGCCACCAGCAACATATATGGGCTGTCCGAATCGAGGACGAAATAGTCGGATACGCGTTCGCGCAACACTGACGGGGCAAATGGACGGAACGATTCGCGATACTTAATCTTCAAATTCATCACCGACTGCATATCTCTATTGCGGGCATCTCCAAGAATGCTGCGGCCCCCCAAAGCACGAGGACCGAATTCCATCCGCCCTTGCAACCAGCCGACAACCTTGCCTGCGGCTAGCTCCTCCGCCACCCGCGCGTACAAATGATCTTCATCCAGCCTGACATAGGGCGCAGCGGCTTTTTGTAGATAGGATTCTATTTCCTCATTGGTGTGTGAAGGCCCTAAATACGACCCTTTGATGCTATCTTTTCCCGGAACGACTTTGCGAGGCTGCTGCTCATACTGGTACCAGGTCGTCAACGCAGCGCCCAATGCGCCTCCGGCATCACCTGCCGCTGGTTGTATCCAGAGTCCCTTGAACGGGCCTTCCCGAAGAATGCGTCCATTACCGACACAGTTCAGCGCGACTCCACCAGCCATGCACATATTGTCAGCACCGGTCTCACGATGTAATGTACGGGAGAGCCGCAACATCACTTCTTCCGTCACTTCCTGCACTGAGCGCGCCAGATCCATCTCGCGCTGAGTCAGTTTGGATTCTGGCTTTCGGGGAGGGCCTCCAAAGACTTTATCGAACTTGTTCCCGGTCATCGTGAGGCCGGTACAATAATTAAAATAGTCCATATTCAGGCGAAACGTCCCGTCTGGTTTCACATCCAATAAATGCTCGTAAATAGACTTCACATACTTGGGCTCCCCATATGGAGCAAGGCCCATGACCTTATATTCACCTGAGTTCACCTTAAAACCCGTGTAGTACGTGAAGGCGGAATAGAGGAGGCCGATAGAATGCGGGAATGGAATTTCCCAAAGCGGCTTCAGTGAATTGCCCTCCCCGAGCCAAGCCGATGTGGTCGCCCATTCTCCCACCCCGTCCATACAAAGCACGACAGCTTTGTCATAGGGCGATGGAAAAAAGGCCGATGCAGCGTGCGACTCATGGTGTTCAGAGAATAGGATCTGGGGCAAGGATGCGGTCGTCAACTCGGGCGCGTGAACGAGGAACTCCTTTTGGAGTAGACTCTTGAGCAGCAACTTCTCTTTTAGCCACACCGGCATGGCAGCCACGAAAGACTGAACCCCTCGAGGAGCAAATGCCAGGTAGGTTTCTAACAAACGCTCAAACTTCACCAGCGGCTTGTCATAAAAGACAAGGTGCCGAACATCCTTAAGGCTTATATTCCCGGCCTGAAGACAGTATTCAACCGCCTTATGGGGAAACCCTGGATCGTGCTTCTTTCTGGTAAAGCGCTCTTCCTGAGCCGCTGCAATGATTTCTCCATCACGTACTAAGCACGCAGCACTATCGTGATAGAACGCCGAAATACCAAGGATGTTCATGCCTGCCCCCGCCGGTAGAAGGAAAGAATGCGCTCACAACCAGTCTAGCATTTGAATGCGCCCGCAACACACCATAAACAGAAAAAAGCTCTATATTTCTAGGATATGGGCACGAAAACTGGGATTATGAAGCGCTCTGACATTCGTGAATACAGCTGAGGTATCGCGAGGCGATGCCCTCCCAGTTGTACTCACGACACGCCCATTCTTTTCCCCGCATAGCCAGTGTTTCTCGAAGGACAGGATCCGTGCACAACCGAATCAGACCGGATGCCAACGCCTCAGGATTGTCGGGAGGTACCAGGATACCGGTTGTTCCATCCTGAACGATTTCAGGCACACCATCAACGTTGCTCGCGATCACGGCTTTGCCGCAGGCCATGGCTTCTGCAATGACCAACGGCATTCCTTCCGCACGCGAAGCCAATACAAAAGCCTGACACCATTTCATGAGCTGGAGCACCTGCTCATGGGTTTGATTCCCCAGAAATATGACTTGGTCAGCTAGACCCAGTTCACTTGACTGACGTAGCAAGTGTTCCCGTTCAGGCCCATCGCCAGCCACGACAAGATGAAGGCACACCCCTCGCTCCTTGGCTTTCGCCAATGAAGCAATGACAATATCGATCCCTTTTCTGTGAATCAGGTGGCCGGCGGTCAGCAGATACTGTTGTGGGATGGATCGGTTTGCGGATCCACCGTTGACAGCCTCAATGACATCTAAGGGCGCACCATTTGGAATCAGTTGCTTTCGCTTTAGCTGAATTCCTTGGAATGCCGATTCCACCTTAGACAACAGCGTTCGCGAAACGCCCAGTACTATATCGGCTTTCTCCAGCAGGGACCGGACCAGTCGTTGTTCTTGCGGACTCCATGACGAGAGATCGTGTGCATCGTTCCCCTGATAGGTCACGAACAAAATTCCCGTCCACAATCGCTTCAAGATCCCAAAATAATACATCGCAGGCAGGGGATACTGAATCAGAATGGCATCTAATTGAGACCTGCGGGCCAACCATAAGAGTTGTATCACTGTCAGGGGAAACCATACGTAATACATGATGGCCGCCCGAATCGGATGATCGGACGACACAGGCGAACGCAGATACATGCCATAGACCGGGGTGTCCTTCAGTACTTCGATTTGAGAAAGACGATTCTCGCGGTC
>CAADGJ010000088.1 GCA_900696505.1 uncultured Nitrosospira sp. | reverse complement strand
TCGCCATCCCGCGATCCGAACAGATCTTGGTCAACGCACTCGTCAGCGTCGTCTTGCCATGGTCCACGTGCCCGATCGTCCCGATGTTCACGTGGGGCTTTCGTCGCTCAAATTTCGCCTTCGCCATCCCCGATCCTCCCTAGTTCACACAACCCAGACCCTACTCTCCACGATGCTTAGCAGTAATCGCTTCCGCGATCTGCCGAGGCACCTGATCGTAGCGGTCAAACTCCATACTGTATGTTGCACGGCCCTGCGTACGGGAACGCAAATCCGTCGCATATCCGAACATTTCCATAAGAGGCACGGTCGCTTCGATCGCTTGAGCCCCGGCCCGAACCTTCATGCCCTGAACTTTGCCGCGGCGGCCATTCAGGTTTCCGATGACATCGCCCATAAAGTCCTGAGGCACCAACACCTCCACCTTCATGATTGGCTCAAGAAGGACAGGATCCGCCTTCTTGCAAGCATCGGCAAAGCCCATCGAGGCGGCAATCTTAAATGCCATTTCGTTCGAGTCAACATCGTGATACGAACCATCAATCACGGTGACCTTCACATCTCGCAGCGGAAATCCGGCAACAACACCGGTTTCCATTCGCTCCTTCACACCCTTTTCGATCGCCGGAATATATTCTTTGGGGATAGAGCCACCAACTGTCTTATTGACGAACTCCAATCCCTTCCCAGGCTCCGATGGCTCAACAGTCATCACCACGTGGCCATACTGACCTCGACCACCGGTCTGCTTGATGTACTTCGATTCAGCCTCAGCCTTCCGGCGAATCGTTTCTCGGAATGCCACCTCAGGCTTTCCGACATTCGCCTCAACCTTAAATTCGCGCATCAAACGGTCGACAATAATTTCGAGATGCAGCTCACCCATTCCAGCAATAATGGTCTGGGCGGTCTCTTCGTCCGTGCGAACGCGAAAGGATGGATCTTCCTGGGCTAACTTTTGCAGTGCAAAGCCCATTTTTTCCTGATCAGGCTTAGTCTTAGGCTCGATAGCCATCGCAATAACCGGCTCAGGAAACTTCATGATTTCCAACAAAACCGGCTGTTTCTCGTCCGCCAGCGTGTCACCGGTCGTCGCGCTCTTGAGACCAACCGCAGCAGCGATATCGCCGGCATACACAATCTCGATCTCTTCACGCTTATTTGCGTGCATCTTCAAGAGACGACCAACCCGATCTTTCGTCCCCTTCGTGACGTTGAGAACAGGAGTCCCGGTCTTTAACGTTCCGGAATAGACTCGGAAGAAGGTCAGCTGTCCAGCAAAAGGGTCGGTCATAATTTTGAATGCGAGAGCGGAAAATGGCTCGGTATCGGAAGGGCTACGCTCCACATCTTTCCCGGTGGCAGGATCCACACCAATAACTGGGGGAATATCAACCGGGGACGGAAGGAAATCCACAACTGCATCCAATAATTGCTGCACACCCTTATTCTTGAAAGCCGAACCACAGATAACAGGAACAATCTTCATCGCAATGGTGCCGGCACGAACAACGCGGCGAACCTCATCCTCAGCCAAGGACTGGCCGTTCAGATACTTCTCCATCACCTGATCGTCGAATTCGACAACGGCATCGAGCATTTTCTGCCGATAGTCATTGGCCTGATCGACCATATCAGCAGGAATTTCACCGATCTTATATTTCGCACCAAGCGTCTCGTCGTCGTAAAAATAGCCCTTCATCGAAATCAGATCCACCGAACCGCGAAACTCGGCTTCACGTCCGATCGGAATCTGAATAGGAACGGGATTCGCCCCCAGCCGATCGATGATGGACTGGACACTCGCATAAAAATCCGCACCAATCCGATCCATCTTATTCATGAAGGCGATACGGGGGACCTCATACTTATCAGCCTGACGCCAGACAGTTTCAGACTGCGGCTCGACACCCTGAACAGAATCGAACGCCGCAACCGCACCATCGAGCACGCGTAGAGACCGCTCCACCTCAATCGTGAAATCGACGTGGCCCGGCGTATCAATAATATTGATGCGATGATCACGCCAAAAACAGGTTGTAGCCGCCGCGGTGATCGTAATACCACGCTCGCGCTCCTGCTCCATCCAGTCCATGGTCGCAGCACCCTCATGCACTTCACCCATCTTATGGGTCATGCCCGTATAAAAGAGGATGCGCTCAGTGGTCGTCGTCTTTCCGGCATCAATGTGGGCCATGATGCCGATATTCCTTGTACGCTCTAACGGTGTCTGCCTAGCCACAACTCCCCCAGAAAAAACGAACGTGCCGCCATCAGAGCCGGAGACCATTCACTGCGACACTCACACTTACGAGCAAATATCGCAGCCCGGCTCAACAGCAGCACAACTCAACACTACCAACGATAATGAGCAAAGGCCTTATTGGCCTCTGCCATACGGTGGACATCCTCACGCTTCTTCACTGATGCACCCGTATTATTGGATGCATCCAACAATTCAGCCGCAAGCCTATCCTGCATACTCTTTCCGCCACGGGAGCGGGAATATTCGGTGATCCATCGCAAAGCCAACGAGACACGGCGAGACGGCCGAATCTCAACCGGAACCTGATAGGAGGCACCACCAACCCGACGAGACTTCACCTCCACAACCGGCTTCACGTTATCAATCGCCGACTTGAAGATCTTCATCGGATCGCCGCCGTTCGTCTTCTCCTGGATCAGATCGAAGGCTCCATAACAGATCCGCTCTGCCGTGCTCTTCTTCCCACCACCCATCAGGACGTTCAAGAACTTCCCGACAAGCTTGTCTCGATACTTCGAATCAGGCTGCACTTCTCGATGACCGAAAAATTGTCCGCGTGGCATCGTTGTCCTATAAAATAAAGTCAGTATTCATTGCACGTACGCGCAATGAGAGGATGAACTATCTACTTGGGCCGCTTCGCCCCGTACTTGGACCGGGCCTGCTTTCTATCAGCAACTCCCACCGCATCCAAAGAACCACGCACAATGTGATAACGAACGCCCGGCAAGTCCTTCACACGACCACCACGAACCAGGACGATCGAGTGCTCCTGAAGATTATGACCCACACCAGGGATGTAGGTTGTCACTTCCATCCCATTGGTCAAACGCACACGCGCAACCTTACGAAGCGCGGAGTTAGGCTTCTTCGGAGTTGTGGTGTAGACACGGAGACAGACGCCACGCTTCTGCGGGCAACGCTTCAACGCGGGACTTTTCGTCTTCGACTTAACGAGCGTCCGGCCTTTTCGCACCAACTGATTAATCGTAGGCATGCACTATACTCTTTCTTGAAAATCAGGCATTTGCTCAAAAATGCTCCTGAGCGAAGCCGTCGGATTATAGAGATGTGTACTACTTATGTCAAGAACCTTCTTGTTCTTCACGCATTATTTTCTGACGCACTGCCTACAGAAGTGATCGGAGCCTGTCCAACCGCCACCGGTTGAGACTGGTCACCGGACAACTCTCCTGGGGCCTTAGCGCTCGCAACGAAGGTCTCTCGGTATTCCTCGAAACCGCTGCCCGCCGGAATCAATCGTCCAACGATGACGTTTTCCTTCAGGCCAAGGAGATTATCCTCCCTGCCGTTGATGGCCGCCTCCGTCAACACCCGGGTCGTTTCCTGGAAAGATGCCGCCGAGATGAAGCTGTCGGTAGTCAACGCGGCCTTGGTAATACCCAGCAGGACCGGCTTTCCGAGGGCTGGCTTGCCGTCTTTTTCCAAAACACGCTGATTTTCCACGTCGAACATGCCCTTACTTACCTGGCTACCAGGCAAGAAGGACGTGTCTCCTGGATCCTCAATGCGAACCTTTCGCAACATCTGACGCACAATGATTTCAATGTGCTTGTCATTGATGGATACGCCCTGAAGCCGATACACGTCCTGCACTTCATCAACAAGATATTTCTGGAGTTCCTTCGGCCCCAACACATCCAAAATATCGTGCGGATTGGCGGACCCGTCCATGAGAGGCTCACCAGCTCGCACCCAGTCGCCCTCATGCACGTTGACGTGCTTACCTTTGGGAATGAAGTACTCCTTCACATCCCCCATTTTGTTATCGACCAGCACCTTCCGCATGCCCTTCACAAAGCCGCCATAGGAAACTTCGCCGTCGATTTCACTAATGACGGCCTGCTCTTTGGGCTTGCGCGCCTCGAACAATTCGGCGACTCGCGGAAGACCTCCAGTGATGTCCTTGGTCTTTGTGGTTTCCCGCGGAATCTTCGCCAACACATCGCCGGGATGCACCATGGCGCCCTTTTCAACGAAAATGTGCGCGCCGACCGGCAACAGATATCGAGCCACCGGTGCTCCAGCTCCGGAGACTTTGGCCGTCTTACCGCTGTCATCTTTGATGGAAACGCGCGGCCGTAGCGTGGCCCCGCTTTGCTCAATGATGACCTTTCGAGACAAACCAGTCACCTCGTCAAACTCTTCCTTCATGGTGACGCCTTCGAGAATGTCGCCATACGCGACCTTTCCGCCGGTCTCCGTGAGGATGGTCAGTGAGTACGGATCCCATTCGACCAACTTCTGGCCGACTTCGATCCGATCACCGTCCTTCAACTTGATCTTGGCGCCATACACGACCGGATACTTTTCACGCTCACGGCCACTGTCGTCGACAATCGCGATTTTCGCATTGCGATTCATGACGACCCATTCACCCTCTTTATTCCGAACGGCAATGCCGGCGTTGTGCACATCGGCATTTTTCTTGGCATCCAAGCTCATATATTTGAGATGACCGGCGTGCTTGGCTTCCAAGACTGTCTGCTCAACAACCTTACTAGCCGTACCACCGATGTGGAACGTACGCATCGTCAACTGAGTGCCAGGCTCGCCGATGGATTGGGCAGCAATAACGCCGACCGGCTCGCCCTTTTCCACCAGCCGTCCTCGCGACAAGTCACGGCCGTAACAGAGACGGCACACGCCACGGGCCGACTGGCATGTCAAGACCGATCGGATCTTTACGCGATCCACACCGGCTTCCACCATCGCCTTGGCTTGCTCTTCGTCGATTTCCTCATTGAACGAGACAATGATCTCGCCCGTCACCGGATCTCGAATGTCTTCGCCGGCCAGACGACCCAACAGACGCTCTTCGAGCGGCTGAATAATCTCGCCACCTTCAAGCAGCGCACTCACGAGAATTCCGTCGGTCGTGCCGCAGTCTTCTTCGGTCACGATGACATCTTGCGCGATGTCGACCAATCGACGGGTCAGATAACCGGAGTTCGCGGTTTTCAACGCCGTGTCAGCCAAACCTTTTCGCGCACCGTGCGTCGAAATGAAGTACTGCAATACCGTCAACCCTTCACGAAAGTTCGCCGTGATCGGAGTTTCAATGATTTCACCGGACGGCTTCGCCATCAGTCCGCGCATACCGCCAAGCTGACGAATTTGCTGCGAGCTGCCTCGAGCACCGGAATCCGCCATCATGAAGATCGGGTTGAAGGATTCAGCCTTGGCGGGATCACCGCCAGCGCCCAACTCCTTCATCATCTCATTGGCGACCTGCTCGGTCACATGCGCCCAAATGTCGATGACCTTGTTATACCGTTCTCCGTTGGTGATTAAACCTTCGGAATATTGTTTCTCGATTTCGTTGACCTCATGCTGGGCTTTCCCGATGAGATCTTCCTTTCGAGAAGGAATGTGCATGTTGTCGATACAGATCGACATGCCGGCCCTGGTTGCATAATGGAACCCCAGGTCCTTGATCTTATCCAAGAAGGTGACCGTTTCACGGTGGCCGGCCTGCCGATAGACCGCGTCGATCAGCTTTGACATTTCCTTCTTCGTCATCAACTTATTCGCATCGGCAAACGGCATCATCGGAGGAAGAATTTCCGACAGAATGACGCGCCCGGCTGTAGTCTGCACGAGCGTACCGTTGCATCGTACCTTGATCCTGGCATGCTCATCCAACGCGCCAGCATCGTAAGCAATGCGTGCCTCTTCGGGAGATCCGAACAACTTGCCTTCGCCCTTTGCACCCACACGCTCCTTGGTCAACCAGTAACAACCAAGCACCATATCCTGTGACGGAACGGCGATCGGTTTCCCGTTCGCTGGCGACAGAATATTATTGATCGACATCATGAGCACGCGGGCCTCAACCTGCGCTTCAACCGACAACGGCACGTGGACCGCCATCTGGTCTCCGTCGAAGTCGGCGTTAAACGCCGCGCAGACGAGTGGATGCAGCCGGATGGCCTTACCTTCCACCAAGACCGGATCAAAGGCCTGAATTCCGAGTCTGTGCAACGTCGGAGCGCGGTTGAGCAACACCGGATGCTCACGGATGACTTCATCCAGCACATCCCACACTTCCGGACGCTCTTTCTCTACCAGACGCTTTGCACTCTTAATGGTCGTAGCTGCGCCACGCTCTTCCAGCTTGTGGAAAATAAACGGCTTGAACAGCTCCAATGCCATCTTTTTGGGCAGACCGCATTGATGCAACCGCAGCTCCGGACCGACGACAATAACCGTTCGGCCGGAATAGTCGACGCGCTTTCCGAGCAAATTCTGCCGGAAACGTCCCTGCTTGCCCTTCAGCATGTCACTCAATGACTTCAATGGGCGCTTGTTTGGCCCACGGATGGCACGGCCGCGACGGCCGTTATCGAACAGAGCGTCCACCGCCTCCTGCAGCATGCGCATTTCATTGCGAATAATTACGCCGGGAGCCTTGAGTTCGATCAAGCGCTTCAAGCGGTTGTTCCGATTGATGACGCGCCGGTACAGGTCATTGAGGTCTGACGTCGCAAACCGGCCACCATCCAACGGAACCAGCGGGCGTAATTCCGGCGGCAATACCGGGATGACATCCATGATCATCCATTCGGGCTTGTTGCCGGAACGGCGAAATGCCTCCAAGACCTTCAAGCGCTTGGCGTATTTCTTTTTGAGCGCAGCGGATGCGGAGGCCTTCGCCTTCACATGCAATTCGTCCCACTGGGTATTAATGTCCACTTTGCGAAGCAATTCCCGAATGGCTTCGGCGCCAATCCCAACCTTGAACGCACCGCTGCCATATTCGGACTGCAATGAACGCAACTGCTCTTCTGAGACCAGCTCTTGCTCACTCATGCTTGTCGATCCAGGATCGACCATCACGTAGCTCTCGAAGTAGAGGATCTTTTCGAGTTGCTTGAGGCTCATATCAAGGAGCGTCCCGATGCGGCTCGGCACACCTTTCAAAAACCAGATATGTGCGACCGGCGCAGCCAACTCAATGTGGCCCATCCGTTCGCGGCGCACCTTTGATTGAATGACTTCGACACCGCATTTATCGCAGACGATGCCGCGATGCTTCATGCGTTTGTATTTACCGCAGTTGCATTCCCAATCTTTGATCGGGCCGAAAATCTTGGCGCAGAACAAGCCGTCCTTTTCAGGCTTGAACGACCGATAGTTGATCGTTTCCGGCTTCTTGACTTCGCCATATGACCACGAGCGGATTTTTTCGGGCGACGCAATGCGAATGCGCATCGAGTCGAACGACACCGAATCCCGCGGCTTCTCGAATAATGTGTATACACCTTCCAAGGTTGATCCCTCCTTAACGGTCGCCTGAGCGCAGTTCTGAGTGGTGAGCTATCCGATCGTTGCTCTCAAGACTCAGCACTAGAATCAGTCCTTTGATTTAACCAGCTCTACGTCGAGCCCAAGACTTTGCAGCTCTTTGACCAGCACGTTGAACGACTCCGGCAATCCAGGTTCCAGGAACGGTTCTCCCTTCACAATCGCCTCATACATGCGCGACCGGCCGGGGACATCGTCTGATTTCACCGTCAGGAATTCCTGGAGAATGGAGGCAGCCCCATAGGCCTGCAAGGCCCACACTTCCATCTCTCCCAATCGTTGACCACCGAATTGGGCCTTACCACCCAACGGCTGTTGAGTCACCAACGAATAAGGACCGATGGAGCGTGCGTGGATCTTGTCATCCACCAAGTGGTGGAGCTTCAACACATACATATATCCCACCGTGACCGGACTGCTGAACGATTCGCCGGTTCGGCCGTCCATCAACACGGTTTGACCGCTTGGCGACAGCTTCGCTTTCTTGAGAAGCTCCTTAATCTCCTTCTCTGACGCGCCGTCGAACACTGGGCTGGCTACTTTAATTCCCAATGCCCGAGCCGCCCAACCAAGATGGGTCTCCAGGATTTGACCCACGTTCATACGAGACGGCACGCCCAACGGATTCAACACGATTTCTACCGGCGTACCATCCGGCAGATAGGGCATATCCTCTTCAGGCAATACGCGTGACACGACGCCTTTGTTGCCGTGGCGACCCGCCATTTTGTCGCCGACTTGGATCTTCCGCTTCATCGCGATGTAGACCTTCACCAACTTGATCACACCAGGCGGAAGCTCGTCTCCCCGCCTCAGCCGACCGACTTTTTCATCGTACAAGGTCTGCAAAATCTCGATCTGCTCCTTGGCACGTCGCTCGACGTCTTCCAATTCCTTCTGCTCATCAGGATCGCTGAGGATGATGTGGCGCACCATATCATCCGGCAAACGCTTCAGGATCTCCGCAGTGAGCTTCCCCTTTTTCTTCAGGATGACATCGCCCGTCTCGGGGTCCATCAGATCTCGACCGACCACTTTTCCGAGCAGGAGCTTGCGAACCTTCTTCGTTTTTTCATCTTCGATAATGCGCAGCTCTTCCTGATGGTCGCGCTGCAGCTTCATGTGATCTTCGCTCTCGATGCTCTTCGAGCGCTCGTCCTTATCCAGGCCCTTGCGGGAGAAAATCTTCACATCGACGACGATTCCCTCCACACCGGGAGGAACCGTGAGAGAGGTATCCTTGACGTCGCCGGCCTTTTCGCCGAAGATCGCCCGCAGCAATTTCTCTTCCGGCGTTAACTGGGTTTCGCCCTTCGGCGTGACCTTGCCGACCAAAATGTCGCCAGGCTTTACTTCGGCGCCGATGCGGATAATGCCGCTCTCATCCAAATCGCGAAGCGCTTCCTCTCCGACATTTGGAATGTCGCGCGTGATATCTTCCTTACCCAGCTTGGTGTCGCGCGCCTCTACTTCGAACTCTTCGATGTGAATGGAGGTGAACGCATCTTCCCGCACGAGTTTTTCACTGAGCAGAATCGCGTCTTCGAAGTTATAGCCACCCCACGGCATGAACGCGACGAGCACATTCTTACCCAGCGCCAACTCCCCGTGATCGATCGCCGGACCGTCGGCCAGTACTTGCCCCCGCTTGACCGGCTCACCGATGCGGACCACAGGCGTCTGGGTGATGCACGTATTTTGATTCGACCGCTGGAACTTGATCATTTCATACACATCAAGTCCTGAATCGTTCCGCTTGCGACCTTCCTTGGCATCGGCACGCACCACAATGCGCGTCGCATCAACACTTTCCACGACACCTTCACGCTTAGCCTGCACGACGTATCCGGAATCGCGCGCGACCACAGCTTCCATGCCGGTCCCAACGAGCGGTGATTCGGCCTTCAGCAATGGCACGGCCTGGCGCTGCATGTTCGATCCCATCAATGCGCGGTTCGCGTCGTCGTGCTCAAGGAACGGCACCAATGCCGTCGCGACGCTGACGACCTGCTTCGGGGACACGTCCATGTATTCAATCTTGTCTGGAGTAGCGGTAATAAAATCTCCGGCAGAGCGCGCTGAAACGGTTTCAGACACAAGCCGATTGGAGCCATCTACTTTCGAATTGGCCTGAGCGATGATGTACTTGTCACCCTCGATGGCCGAGAGGTACTCCAACTCGTCGCTGACACGCCCCTTCACGACCTTTCGGTAAGGCGCCTCGATGAAGCCGAACTCATTGATGCGCGCATAGGTCGCCAAAGAAGTGATCAATCCGATGTTCGGACCTTCCGGCGTTTCAATCGGGCAAATACGACTGTAGTGGGACGGATGGACGTCACGGACTTCGAAGCCGGCACGCTCGCGGGTCAATCCGCCAGGCCCGAGGGCCGACAAGCGGCGCTTGTGTGTAATTTCAGCCAGCGGATTGGTCTGGTCCATGAATTGAGAGAGCTGACTGCTGCTGAAGAACTCTTTCACCGCCGCCACCACGGGCTTTGCGTTGATGAGGTCATGGGGCAACACGGTCTCCATGTCCAACAGGTTCATGCGCTCTTTAATACTGCGCTCCATGCGCACAAGGCCGAGACGGAATTGATTTTCCAATAACTCGCCGACCGATCGCACACGACGATTCCCCAAGTGGTCGATGTCATCAATTTCCCCTCGGCCGATCTTGAGGTTCACCAGGTATCGCACGACTTCGACGATATCCTGCGCAGTCAGCGTGCGTTGCTCCAGAGCGAAATCGAGTCCCAGTTTTTTATTCAGCTTGAGGCGGCCTACGGGAGACAAATCGTAACGCTTCGGACTCAAAAACAAATTATCGAACAGCGCGCGCGCGGTTTCGACTGACGGAGTTTCTCCCGGCCTGAGGCGGCGATAGATCTCGACCATCGCCTCTTCCTTCGAGCCAGTTCGCTCCATATCGAGAGTATCCAAAATGACCAGGGTCGCATTGGTCGTATCCAGATAGATGACCTTGAATTCCTCGATGTCGCTATCCAGGATTTTTTCCAAAATCTCTTCGGTCAGCCGCTGATTCTTCTCCGCCAGGGCCTGCTTTTTACCGCCGTCGACCAAATCCGTCAGGACCGCCCGCCCCACCAACTCGGCAGGAGTGACGGGAATTTCCTTGATCCCCGCTGCCTTTAATTTGGCAATCAGAACCTTCGTCAGCTTCGCTCCTTCGCGGACAATCGGATCCTTGCCGCCCTTCTCCATCACCTCTGTCGAACACTTCAGTCCGTGATGGATTTCAGGATCGAGCTTTCGAAACAGTTTGCCCTTGGAAACGCGGATTTCTTCGACCGGATAGTACATCCGGAGCAAGTCGTCGGTGCTATACCCAAAGGCCTTCAGGAGGATGGTCGCCGGCATTTTCCGTCGGCGATCGATGCGGACGTACAGGATATCGCGCGCGTCGAACTCAAAATCGAGCCACGATCCGCGATACGGAATAATTCTGGCAGAGTACAACACTTTGCCGCTGGCGTGCGTGCGCCCCTTATCATGAGTAAAGGACGCGCCCGGCGAGCGGTGCAACTGACTGACCACCACTCGCTCGGTGCCGTTAATGAGAAACGTTCCGCGTTCAGTCATCAGCGGCAATTCGCCGACATAGACTTCCTGCTCTCGAACGTCCAACACCTTTTTCTTGGGACCTTTGTCTTCTTTATCGAAAACAATCAGTCGCACACGCAGTTTCAAGGGAACGGCAAAGGTCATTCCCTGCTCAAGACATTCCCGCTCATCGTACTTGGGAGTTCCCAACGAGTAGTTGGAAAATTCCAACGCCGCAGTGTTGTTGTAGTCGGTGATGGGAAAGACGCTGGCTAACGCCGCCTGCAACCCTTGATCCTTGCGACGGTCGGGCTCGACTTCCATCTGGAGGAACTCTTCGTAGGATCGTTTCTGGATTTCGATGAGATCGGGAATATCGATACTCGTGCGAATCCGAGAAAAATCCTTACGTTCGACAAACTCCGAAAGAGTCGATTCCGACATTCGTTAGCCCTCCAAGCTCATAAGCAGATGAACGCCTCGCGCCATCTCAACGGACAATCACACTGCAGCGCCCGAAACAATTACTTGATTTCGACTTTGGCTCCGCTCTCTTCGAGCTTTTTCTTCATCGTGTCGGCTTCTTCCTTGGTGGCGCCGGACTTGATGGGCTTCGGTGCGCCTTCGACCAGGTCCTTGGCTTCCTTGAGTCCGAGGCTGGTGAGCTCGCGCACCACCTTGATGACCTGGATCTTCTTGTCGGCCGGAGCGCTCGCCAAAATCACGTCGAATGACGTCTTTTCTTCGGCCGGAGCCGCTGCCGCACCGCCGCCACCCGCTGCCGCCACGGCCACCGGGGCCGCCGCTGTCACGCCGAAACGAGTCTCGAGACCCTTCACCAGGTCGGCCAATTCCAACACGCTCATGCCTTCGATTGCCTTGATCAATTCTTCCTGTGACAACTTGGTTCCTGCTGCTGCTGACATGTCGCCCTCCCCTTTCTTTTTATCCTGAATGGCTGCAATGACTCGCACAAACTTGCTCAATACTCCGCTTAACGCATAGACCACACCGCGTATCGGACCCTGCATGGCCGATAGCAGCATGGCAATCAACACTTCCTTCTTCGGCAATTGCGCAATGGCTGCAAGGTCTGCAGCCTGCACCAACTTGCCCTCCAACACGCCGACGGTCACCTTGATCTTCTCAGATCGCTTTTCGGCCTGAATAAAATCGCGCAAGATTTTCGCCGGCAAAACCGGATCGTCGTATCCGATCACCAGACCGGTCGGGCCCTTGAAGTGATCTTTTGCATCGGCGAGGATCGTACCGGTCGAGGCGCGGACGGCCAGGGTATTCTTGATGACACAGTACTCGGCTTTAGCCCCGCGCAACTGCCTTCGCAGCTCGGTCATTTGATTGACGGGCATCCCAGCGCATTCCGTCAAAATGGCCAAGCGGGCGCGGCCAAACTTCTCTGTCAACTCCGCGATCGCTGTTGCCTTCTCTTCTTTCTTCATACCTCTCCCCTTACTGAGAACCTGTCCGTTCTCAACTCCACAACTTCGACAACGCCACAGGATCCAGCTTCACGCCAGGCCCCATCGTGCTCGACATCGTCACACTCTTGATGTACCGGCCCTTGCAGGATGACGGCTTCGCCTTGACCACCGACTCCAGCACTGCCTGCGCGTTGTCGTACAGCTTCTGAACATCGAACGACACCTTGCCAACCGGCACCTGGACGATGCCGGCTTTTTCCACCTTAAACTCGACACGGCCTTTGCGAATCTCGCTCACGGCCTTCCCCACCTCAAACGTCACAGTGCCGGTCTTCGGATTGGGCATGAGGCCACGGGGACCAAGCACCTTACCAAGCTTACCGACAGAGGCCATGAGATCAGGGGTGGAAATCGCACAATCGAAATCCATCCATCCGCCCTTAATTTTTTCCATCAGATCATCAGAGCCTACGTAATCAGCCCCGGCCTGCCGCGCTTCCTGCTCCTTTTCACCCTTGGCGAATACGAGCACCCGGAGCTTTTTGCCGGTGCCATGCGGGAGCGCCGTGGTTCCACGTACCATTTGATCCGATCGCTTGGGATCCACACCCAGCCGGATCGCCAGGTCGACGGATTCATCATACTTGGCAAAGGCTGCTTGCTTGACGGCCTCAACCGCCTCCTTCAACTCATAAAACCTGGGCTCAATTTTCTCCTGAGCCGCGGTCATCTTCTTTCCCATACTGCTGCTCCTTCACATCCACCGGAGGTTCACTCTGCACGAATTTACTGGACGGTGATGCCCATGCTGCGCGCTGTGCCCTGAATAATCTTGATGGCGCCTTCAAGATCAGCCGCGTTCAAGTCCGACAACTTCTTTTGCGCGATTTCCCGAACCTGAGCCTGGCTGACCTTGCCCACCTTATCCTTGTGCGGGACGCCCGATCCCTTGATGATGCCCGCGGCCTTCTTGAGCAAGTCCGACGCCGGAGGCGTCTTCATGATGAAGGTAAAACTCCGGTCCTTGTAGACCGTAATGATCACCGGGATGATGCTGTCCCCATCTTTCTGGGTCTTCGCATTGAATTGCTTGCAGAACTCCATGATGTTCACACCGTGTTGGCCCAACGAAGGACCGACCGGCGGAGCAGGATTGGCCTTACCGGCCGGGATCTGCAATTTAATTTGAGCTGATACTTCCTTGGCCATGAGTTACTCCCTGAGAACTGCGGACTGCGCGAGGACTGGAAATAGCTCCCACCCACTCCCACCAATCCAGTGACTCAAATACGTTCGACCTGCAAGAATCCAAGCTCGACCGGAGTAGACCGGCCGAAAATACTGACAAACACCTTCACGCGACTGTGATCGGCATCCACATCATCGACGGCGCCATTGAAGCCCAGGAACGGACCATCCACGATACGAACATTGTCCCCTTTAATGAACCGGACTTGCTCTCGAGGTCCGGCCGCTCCGGCATCAACTTGCTTCAACAAAGAATCAACTTCTTCCGAGGAGAGCGGCGTTGGCTGTGCCCCTCCACCAACAAACCCCGTGACTTTCGGGGTCTCCTTGATCATCTGCAAGGTTTCATCAGCCAACGGCGCTTCCAGCTCAACGAGGACATATCCCGGGAAAAATTTTCGCCGGGAGGTCCGTCGCTTGCCATCCTTGATTTCGATGACATCTTCCGTAGGAACCAGCACCTGCCCAAGTCGCTCGGTGAGCCCCATTTGATTTGCGCGCTCGAGGAGACTGGTCTTCACGCGACCCTCAAACCCCGCATAGGTATGGATGACGTACCAGTTCTTATTGCTCATCATCTCCTCTCAGCTGAACATCAGCATCGTATCGTCCGGGCAATGCCGGACCTGTCCAGCCGCACCACGCAACTAAATAACCTTGCGCATCAGCCAGCCCAGCACGGAATCCATCATCGACAGATACAAGGACATGAGAATGCAGAACACAATCACGACCGTGGTGGCACCGATCGTTTCCGTTTTCGTCGGAAAAGAAACCTTCCGCAGTTCTCCGCGCACACCATCGATAAATTCTCGAACAGAGGCAATCAATCGCTGAAACACGGTTCAAATCCTCTCGTAGAACTTTTCGACTGCCAGACTCCCCCAGACGGACCAACCACCCTACACATCACCCCACTAAGAAGCATCCGCTTTGGCAGGGGCACTAGGATTTGAACCTAGACTCTCGGTTTTGGAGACCGATGTGCTGCCGTTGACACCATGCCCCTCCGCTCGGAACATGAGCGCCGCGGGGCCCGCAACGAGGCCCCGCGCCCCACACCCCTTACTTCACTTCCTTATGGGCAATGTGTTTGCGGCAAAACTTGCAGAACTTGTTTCGCTCCAGCCGGTCCGGATCGTTTTTCTTGTTCTTGCGGGTCGTATAATTCCGCTGCTTACAGACCGTACAGGCCAAGTCAATGATTTCTCGCATGTCGTATACCCGTGAAGCGTGTAACGTGAAGCCGGAGAGTGGGATTGTCTCCGCGCTCGAAACGCCTGACGCTTAACGCCTCCCTCTACTAAGCTAGAATTTCCGTAACGACGCCCGAGCCGACAGTCTTGCCGCCTTCGCGGACGGCGAACCGCAACCCCTGATCCATCGCAATCGGGCTGATCAATTCGCCCGTCACCGTGACGTTATCGCCC
>CAADGJ010000087.1 GCA_900696505.1 uncultured Nitrosospira sp. | reverse complement strand
TCCTTTTCGTTTTCTTCCGAGGAGTCGGATTCTTCGCTCTCCTCAATCGCTTCCTCGCCTTCGGCGGCCTTTGGAGCGCGCTCCGTCTCAGCGGACTCCACAATCTCGATGTCCATTTCGCCGAACATGGTCATGATCGTGCTGAATTGGTCCGACGAGACGACATCCGCCGGTAATGTGCTGTTGAGATCGTCGTACGTGAGGAAGCCCTTCTCCTTGCCGAGATTGATAAGCTTCTTCACCTCGCCGAGTAATTCTTGTTTCGGCATACCCTACTCCTTCACCGCAGACGTCAGCGCAACCGGCATCACACCGGCTTTCCGAATCCGCATATCGTTAATCAATCCGTTCAGGCGATGCACTTCATCTTCCCGTCGTTCGCGTTCCGCGACCTTCAATTCTTGAATCAAGAGGCCCATAGTCCGTTCGCGGCCTCGCCGCTCCAGGGTCTCCAAACACCCGGCAATATGCGCCGGCACGTCGTCATAATGCCGCTCCTGCATCGACAGCTCCGACACCAACGAGCCGCAGACCTCATCCGTGATCAATGCATCCAGCAGGGTCCTGACGGACACCCTGCCATCGTCTGCCAGATGCTGCAAGGCACATTCGATCAACCGCTTGTACGCCGGTGCCGAAAACGCATCGGGGGACAATTTCCGGAGATCCGCGGCAGACAAACTCCCCTGCACAAGCAAATGCGCGAGATCGCGCTCTTCAGGATTGGGCTTCACTCTGGACGGGACTGAGATGGAGGGAGCCTTGGCTGTCCGGTCCGGGCGACGCTGCTCTTCCGAGACGAGCGTGGGATAGCGATCGATGAGGCGCTGCTGACTGAGTCCCAATCGTTCCGCAACGAGCCTGATCCGCTCTTCGCGCTCGATCGGATGCGCACTTTTTTGAAGAATCCGCAACACCGCATCCACAGCCCGGATCCGGTCTTCCACGCTGCCCGACTCCGCCGTGCGGAGGCTGTGCTCGATGGCAAAATCCAACAGGCTTGGCGCCGCGCGGTGCAAGGCCGCAAACCCTTCAGCGCCATGTTGCCGGACATACGTATCCGGATCGTCACCCTCGGGAAGCGAGACGACCTTGACGCTCAAGCCGCTATTGACGAACAAATCCAGCGAGCGCAATGCCGCCCGAACCCCTGCCTGATCGGGATCGAAGAGCAACACGATATTCGACGCGAACCGGCGAATGACCGTAATGTGCTCAGCGGTTAAGGCCGTTCCCAAGGTCGCCGCCACATGGCGAATGCACGCCTGATGCAACGCAATGGCATCAAAATAGCCTTCGACGATGATCAACGTATGCTGCTGGCCTGCGGCCTCACGAGCTGCGTCCAACGCGAATAGCGTCTGGCCCTTTTTGAATAACGGTGTTTCAGGGGAGTTCAAATACTTTGGCATCCCGTCACCGAGAATACGACCGCCGAATGCCACAACCCGCTTGCGCAAATCCGTAATGGGAAACATGATCCGGGAACGGAACCGGTCGTAATGCCCTGAGACGGCAGTTTTCTGTGAGCCGCTCTGATCACGTGGAATAGAAAGGCCGGCTGCGACGAGATCCGCCGGCGCAAATCCCTCTTTGAGCATGGCTCTAGTCAGCCCGTCCCATTCCGGTGGAGCGTAACCGATGTTGAATTGCGCGGTGGTGTGCTGCTGAATGCCTCGGCTGTCGAGATAGGCACGCGCCTGAGCGCCGGTAGGCCCTTGCGTCAACATACGGTGATACCAGGCCCCCGCAGCCGCATTGAGGCGTTCCAATCGGCCGAGTTGCGTGCGCGCCTCATTGGAAACTCCGCCGGTTGATTCAGGAACATCCACCCCCACTTTGCGCCCCAAATCCCGAACGATTTCAGGGAAGGCCGCTCCGGTTAATCTCATCAAAAACGTATACACATTGCCGCCGGCCCCGCAGCCGAAACAGTGGAAAATCTGCCGCGATGAGCTGACAGTGAAGGAAGGAGATTTCTCTTGGTGAAAGGGACACAGACCTTTGAGGTTCTGCCCGGCCCGCGTCAACGCCACATGTTGGCCCACGATTTCTGCGATGTCCACTCGGTCTCTGATTTGGTTGATGACGTCGTCCGAAATCAGGCCTTGGCCCACGGCGGTCCTCGCTAGTGCCCGCAGGGATCCTACCGGTGAATGTACCGGCTGGATGCCTTTGACGCGATTGAAAGTTGACCGTTCAACCTAACAAACGGTCCGCATATGTGTCAATCAAGGAGCAGTGCCCATTATCCCGGAGGCCAGGCCATATGCCTTCCGCCGAGGACATGCAAGTGGAGATGAAACACCGTTTGTCCGCTGTCCGCTCCGGTGTTCGTGACAATGCGGTAGCCAGACTCAGCCAGGTTCTTCATTGCTGCAACCTTGGAGCAGGTCATCAGCAAATGCCCCAATAACGCCTGATCACCGTCCTGACAATTCTGGACTGCCGCCAGATGACGTTTCGGGATGACCAGGATATGGACGGGAGCTTGGGCATTGACGTCCTCGAATGCCAACACACGATCATCCTCGTGGACGATTTTTGCCGGAATGGCCCGGTTCACGATACGACAGAAGATGCAGTTATCCACGCGACTCCCCTTCCGGTGTCTGACGAATCCCGGACTTGCCGAACCTGGCTCCGAGCTCTCGATACACTTCGCTCAGCGTCACATCATGGTAACCGAGAACCAGGAGGGTGTGAAAAAACAGATCGGCCGTCTCGTAAATAATCTCGTCCCGTTTCTGGTTCTTCGCGGCAATGATGACCTCGCCCGCCTCTTCAGCCACCTTTTTAAGGATGCGATCGACATTCCCTTGCAGCAGCTTGGACACATACGAGTCCGGCTGCGGAGCGGCCTTCCGTGCCAGAATCGTCTGATAGAGCCGTTCGAGAATCCCTCCGCCGGCATCCTGCGTCTTGCCTGGTTCAGCCCGTCCATCTGCACTCATTCTCGAAAAAAAGCAGGCGCGTTCGCCCGTATGACAGGTCGGCCCGACCGGCTCCACTTTGACAAGAATGGTATCGCGGTCACAATCGACGAACAGATCTTTCACTCGCAAAAAATGTCCTGACGTCTCACCTTTTTCCCACAATTTCTGACGCGAGCGGCTCCAAAAATGAACTGATTTGGTCGCCAGCGTCTTCGTGAGGGCTTCCTGATTCATGTAGCCCACCATGAGCACGGTGCCATCGAACCAGTCTTGAATCACGGCGGGGATTAACCCTTGCCCGTCAAACGTCATACTGCGGCTGTCGCTCGACATTACCTGCTCCATTTAGGCGGCGCCTATTCGAACTGGAACGCCACGGTCCCGCAAAAAGGCCTTGGCCTGCTGAATAGTATGGGTCCGGTAGTGAAAAATCGACGCAGCGAGCACCGCATCGGCCTTCCCTTTGACCAACCCGTCATAGAGATGCTCCAACGTGCCTACCCCTCCCGAGGCAATGACCGGGATAGAGAGACTCTCCGACACAGCGGCCGTCAGTGCCAGATCATATCCGTTTTGCCGGCCATCCTGGTCCATGCTGGTCAACAGGATTTCTCCAGCTCCATACTCTGCCATGCGCTGAGCCCATTCGACCGCATCAAGCCCGGTCGCGT
>CAADGJ010000086.1 GCA_900696505.1 uncultured Nitrosospira sp. | reverse complement strand
GCCATACTCAATACGCGATGAGAGACGCTGCCGAGCAGCCGTTCCTTCACCGGGCCCAGGCCTCTCGCCCCCATGACGATGAGATCCGCCTGGCAGGATTGAGCCGCAGCCACGATATGCTCCGCCGGTGAGCCGACCTGTAGCAGTTTGGTGACCGGGCCGCTGTGAAGGGGCAGCAGCGATTGAATCCGCGTCAGTAACTCCTCGCCGTCTTCCTTCATGCTGCCTTCCAACTGGGCATAGAGTTCCTGCGCCACTTCCGGCACCATCATCGGGTAGGCTGGTCGAGGCGCATCGACGACATGGAGGAGTGTCAGCTGATCCGCGCGGCGCAAGAACTTCAGGGCGCGTACGGCTTCATAGGAATGGTCGGATCCATCGACTGCAAGGAGCGTGTTCATAGCTGGAACTCCCTTGTCTGCTGCGGTGCCGGATGCAGATAGCGACGAAACCAGTGGAGGGCCTCTTGGGCGACCTGCTCGAGTGTGCCTGGTTCTTCGAAGAGATGGGTCGCACCCGGGATAATCATCAATCGTTTCTGGCAGGTCAGCTGCTCGAGCGCGTCTTTGTTCATATCGATCACCGGACCATCTTCGCCGCCGACGAGCAACAACGTCGGCGCTGTGACGCGGCTCAGGTATGGACCAGCGAGATCGGGGCGGCCGCCCCGCGAGACGACGGCACCTACCGCATCAGGCTCGCGCGCGGCCGCTTGGAGGGCAGCCCCGGCTCCTGTGCTGGCCCCGAAATATCCCGTGCGAAGAGTTCGTGTCGAGGCGTGGGTCTGCAGCCAGTTCTGAGCAAGCAACAAGCGGTCAGCCAGGAGGTCGATGTCGAAGATCTTCCGCCGATCGTCGGCCTCATCGGGCGACAGCAGATCCAGGAGCAGGGTGGCGAATCCGCCTGTCTCCAGGACGCGTGCGACGAACTGAGTGCGGGGGCTGAAGCGACCGCTGCCGCTGCCATGGGCAAACGCAATGACCCCCTTCGGCTGCCCCGGAAGTCCGAGGATTCCGTCGAGGGCGATTCCATCCCCGGTGATCGTGATGTGCGAACTGCTTTCCATCCTCATACGTGTCGGAGGACCATGTTAAAAGAGTTTCAATGGCATTCCGTCGGACAGAAGAAAATCAGGTACACTGCGACGCCCGCCCCGAGAAGAATGGCCCCGACCAACAACCAGGATGTCCGTGACATGGCTCGTTCCTTTCAAGGCTGAATCGAGCAAGAGCAATGCCATCACGGTGGCGCAGAGTGCTTTCGTACAGTGAGTATGGCGGCGTCTTAGATCGCTGCCTGAAGCGGCGACGCATGAGTTCGGTTATTTTTCGTAAATGCGACGGGTTCGGCAATCTGTGGCGTTCCGCTACAGAGGGTGGATGGAGCCTGTAGCAGGACACCACCTCACAGGTCTCTGTGTCGGGGGGCGGCCCATGGCATACCGTGATTGCAAGGGAATCCTGATGATTTTGTGCTGGTATCGGGGCCAAGCTGATGGCATTGGGCTTGCTGATGTGTAATACAGGAGAAAGATTGGGGAGGTTGGATGGCCGATCGTCTGTTCACGAAGATTCTTGTTCCGGTCGATTTCTCGCCATGCTCTGAGGAGGCCTATCGGATTGCGCTTTCCTTTGCGCGTTCCTATCAGGCGGAGATCCTCCTGCTCCACGTCGTCGACACGAAAAGTTTGGACGCCCTCAACCGGCTGGGATTGGCCCCCGCGTCGGAAGCCGCGAAGCAAAAAAAGCAACTGCATCATCATGCTCGGTTGAACGCCCGCCAGTTACTGGCCTGGGATGAGGCGAAGGGGCTATCGATCAGGCGGGTGCTTGCGGACGGCTGCCCGTTCGAGGAGATTGCAAGGACCGCGAGGGTGGAAGGGGTTGATTTAGTTGTAATGGGCAGTTATGGAGGAGCAGTGGGCGGGGTCGAAAAGATTTTCTTCGGCACAACGGCGGAAAAAGTGGTGCGGACCGCCGGCTGTCCTGTCTTGACGGTACCCTTGCCGGTGAAGCGGGCGAAAGCGCGAAGCGGGAAGAGTTCATCATAAGGAGGCATGGTCATGGGGCTGAAGCAGAGGTCGGCGGTTCTCAGCGGAGGGCGGGTCTGGTTGGCAATCTGTTTTGTGCTGGCGCTCTGTTCCCAGGGTGGCGCTCAGGCGGAACAGCGGATTGATGTGGCGATCAAGGACTTTGCGTTCGTCACCAAGCAGGTGCCGCTGCGGCTGGGGGTGGCGACGGTGATCACCATCACCAATGAGGACCAGGAACGCCACGATTTCGGATCGACGATGTTCGATGGCCTTCCGACACGGGTCGAATCCGGCGGCATTGTCTCTTACGGCCGGGGGATCAGCGGAGTGTTCCTGGACGGCAAAAAATCGGCCGTCATCCGGTTCGTGATGGAGCGGCCGGGCCGGCATGAGTTCCGTTGTTCGATTCATCAGAACATGAAAGGGGAATTGCTCCTCCTGAATGTGGAGGCGGCCTAAGCCATGGTCCCACTGATCAAGCACATGCTGTTCGCCACCGACTTCTCGGCCTGCGCCGATCGGGCCATGGGGTATGCTCTGAGCCTGGCCGGAGCCTGGAAGGCTAATCTCTGCGTCGTGACCGTACTGGAACTCTATCCCGGGATGGATCCGGACTATACGGTCAACAAGATGTACCTGGACCACTTGCGCGAAGAGGCGAACCGCCAATTGGCCGCCGTTCAAGCCCGCGCGAAGGCGGCCGGTCAATCAATCACGACGCGCATCGAGGTGGGTATCCCCAGTCAAGCGCTTCAAACCGTCGCCCAGTCGACCGGCGCGGATCTCCTAGTCGTCGGCACGCATGGCCGGACGGGGCTGGATCATGTCTTGGTGGGCAGCACGGCGGAGCGCGTCGTGCGCGGATCTCCTTGTCCTGTCCTGGCGGTCAAGGCAGACAAGGGTGTTGCCGATTCGTCTGCGGCGGCGCCCATCAAGCGGATCGTGGTGCCGGTGGATCTCTCCACCTGTTCGCTGGATGCCTTGGAGTATGCCGTGCAGTTTGCCAAACCGCTTGGGGCCGCAATCACCATCCTCCATGCGATGGAACCGGTTGCCT
>CAADGJ010000085.1 GCA_900696505.1 uncultured Nitrosospira sp. | reverse complement strand
TGAAGAATCCATAGGTCCCGGACGCCGAGTTGCGACCGTAGAGGCTGACCGGCGCATTCGCCCAATCGCCGTTCTGGCCAAGCTGTCCCCAGCGCGTCAGGTCCGTGGTGTGCCCCTGGCGTCGCGACTTGGAAAACAACGCATCCACTTCGGCAATCGTGAGTCCTGCCACCGGATTGTCCTTGTTCACGAAGAGCGCCAGCGCATCGATGGCGACGGGGTAGGCGGTTGGAGGGTATCCGAACTTCGATTCAAAGGCATCGATCTCGCTCGACTTCATTGTTCGCGACATCGGTCCGAGCTGAGCCGTGTTTTCGATCAGGGCGGGCGGGGCCGTGCTCGATCCTTTGCCTTCTACTTGAATTTTCACGTTGGGATATTGTTTACGGAATCCCTCCGCCCACAAGGTGATGAGATTGTTGAGAGTATCCGATCCGATGCTGTTGATCGTTCCAGACACGCCGCTGACTTTATGATAGGGCGGGAGTCCCTCATCAACCTTTCCCTGTTCTGCAACGGAGACGGGAGAGGGAGGACTGGCACTCCAAAGATTGGTCGTCATGAATGGACCAAGGACGGTGAGCGTCACGCCCATATAGACTTGACGGGGAGAGAAAGACATCTGCGCCTCCACAAAATTATATATAAATGAATGCTTCACACCGGGGAGTGTAGAGACAGCATAGGTTCATGCGATTGCACCTTGTTCACAGACGTGTTAACGGGGTGTTAACTCTCGGGTGTCTTCACTGATTCGGCGCGTCGAAGCTCTTCGCAATGTCCCAACAACACGCGCAATACAGACCTAAAACCTAATTAACGATTCTGTAACATGACGGCAATCTGACCGTGATGAGTCGCTGTTAGACATCAGCCGAAATGTGGACTGATCTCTTTCGATTCATTTTTATGGCAGGAGAGGAGAACGGATATGCGTTTCCTTGAACGACGAGCCCTGACGGCAAGTCTGGCTGGTATGTGCCTCTGGAGTCTAGGAACGTTCACCTGGGCGGGTGAGCAGCCCCCCATCTCCACAGGCCCACCTTCTGCAGCCCTGGTTGCACAAGCGGATTCTAGTCCGTCGTCCGTCCCCTCATCCCGTCCCCCGGCGGGCCCGCCGCCAGGCGGCACCTCCATTGAAGACCTCCTGCTTCAAAAGGGCACGATCACAATGGATGATTGGATTCAGGTCCGCGCGGAGCAGGAATACAGCGGCGCCGAAAGTGCACGGCGCCTCGATGCGATCGAGGATTGGAAAACCAGAACAGAACTGCTGCCGATGCTGCGGGATAAGGTAAATTTCGGACTGAACGCGCTGCAATTTCTTTACAGCCACCAGGACGCGCACGTACCAGAAGGAAAAAGCCAGGACAATTTCTCGATTCGCCGCTCAGAATTGCTGTTCTGGGGACGCATCAGTGATACCCTGCCGCGCTGGCACGCTCTCATGGAGTTTCAGAGCATTAACTTCGGGCGTGAAACACCCACCGGCGGAAGCGGGGCGGCCACGGGACAACCGATTGCAGCAACCTTCTTTCGCGAGTCATATATCGACTTTCGCCCGTTCCAGTCCTGGGCGCCCTATATGAATTTCATCCGAATGGGTATTTTCCGAATGCCGTTCGGCATCTTCACTGAAACCTCCGGCGGTCTTCGCGATATCATTAGCTCTCCATATCTCACCTCGGTCGGCAGCGGGAACGGGAACAGGACCGGTTCGGCAGGAACCATCGACTTCCTGCAAGAGCGCGATTTCTTCGTCGATGTCCGTGGAAAGCTCTTTAATCGGCTCGAATATGTCGCCGGCATCATGAACAATAATAATTTTCACGCCAATGCCACCGGTGCTAATGCCCCGAAGAGCTTCTATACTCGCGTTCGTCTGTTCGGTACCGATGTATCCTGGATCAGCTTTACCACGATCCAAGGCGAAACCAACAACGCCAATACCAACATCAACGGACGCGGAAAGGGTACATTCGACCGGTATGGGTTGGATTTCCGCTACGCCTCAAAAATCATCCCGGGTCTGATGGTGCAAGGGGAGTGGTGGCAGGGACATGACGGCGCCAACCAGACTACCGTCGGGCGACCGGCAAATGGAGCCTGTCTGGACCAGTCGATCTGCGGCGGTTCCGGAGCTCCCGGCGCGCAACGGCGCACCTGGTATGTGCTGGCTAAATATCTCATTTCTGATGGTCCTCTTCAGAACTGGGAACCGACTGTGATGTACGAACAGTTCGATCCCAGCACCAGCGTCTCCAACGATCTGTATACGCGAACGATTCTGGGTCTGACCTATTACTTTGAGAATTTCCCTCCGAAGGTCCAGTCCAAGATTCAATTCAACTATGAATTCAGGCACCATCAAGGGAACGGGCCTGGGGTGGCCTATGATTCAACCTTCGATCCCTACGCCCAGAACGCGTTTCTCGTCCAGTTCCAGATTCGATTTATGTAGGGTGGAGGACACGTCTCAGAGCAAGGGCGAGCCTCTCGCGGTTGCAACTCACATATCGCAGGGAGTAAGGAGGAGAGACATGACGCGTTATTGTGGAACCATGCTGTTGATAGCCGGACTCGCCCTGGCGGGCTGCGGCCATGGGCAGATATTTCCGAGCAAGGTGGCGGACGGGGTGGACAAAGACTTTGATTTCACGGCTTGGCGTAATGTCCCGAATGCCAAGACCGATCGGAAGGTCCAACTCGGTGGACGCATCGTCCAGGCGAATACGGATAAAAGCGGCGTCGTGATCATCGTGACGCAGCTCCCCATTGTCGAACGGCCAGCCTATGGGCCAAAGGATACTGGCCGGCGTTCAGGAGAATTTGCCGTCACGTATGCCGGGACGCTTGATCCTAAATGGCTGACGCCGGGGCATCGTCTGGTCGTTGTCGGAACCACAGGACAGGCCAAGACCGTCATAGTAGACGACGTGCAGCGGAGCTTGCCCTCCCTGACGGCTAATTGTGTCCACATTTGGAGGACAGGGGGGAAGGAAATTGCAGATTTTCCTTATAATATCGGCGGCGGGTATGAACCATTGGAAGAAGACACGCACTGTACATCCTAAGGGCGTGAACTCATGAATGGCCCATGGGTATCCTGACACGAACAATGCCTCATTTACTTCTCCTCGTCTTGATTGCAGCCTTAACAGGCTGTACGCATGAAGCGACCCTTGTCCGGGAAGGGGCACAGGACGGACTGGTCTCCTATGCGTTCCAATCCGATGCCGAAATACTTTCCTCTTCAGGCCGCCGCGACGCCATCCAGGTGATGGCCGAGAAATGTCCGAAAGGTACTCACATTGTTCGTGAGGGAGAAATTCCAAAGGTCAGCAAAGCTGCCGATCGTGCATGGCGCGGACAAATGGGCACAGAACGACTCTGGGGTATTCAATTCACATGCGAATAATGATGAAACGCACTAGTCGAACCCGTGAGCCGAGGATGCTTGCCTTCGCAATCGGAAGCCTTTCGCTGCTACTTTCAGGCTGTCAGCTATTCAGCACTGAACGGGTAATCTTCAACGAGCAAGGCATCAGGGTTGGCGTCGAGACTGATCCTTCGGTGAACCGCTCCTCGCCTCCCGCGATGAATGAACATCCGGGACATCTTACTCCGCAGGACATTCAGATGTTGCTGAGTCCGGTTCGTGTCACCGGGTGGAGTGGGACGGTGGTTGGCTGGTTCGATCAGCCGAGGCCGATTCCATTGTTCGATGATGCTGAGCTTCACGCCATTGCGAGGCCCATCGCCGATGCGCTCCAACAGTCCTCACCGACACAACGTGTCCTTTTTTATCTATCAAATCCCAGGTCGCCCTATGGTGACGCGACCAGTGGTGCACTGTTTCTTAGACATCAGTCCTTGCATCTGGTCGTCACTGATCACAAAGCCTTCTCGAAAGCGGATACTGCAGGGGGAGATGAAAAAGATCTGCGAGATACGAAAGGGATGACGCTCAGCCTCATGCGTCCCTATCAGGCAGCTGGAAGTCAGGGCTCGCGGGAACCAGACTGGGCACCATTTGAGCGGGTTCATCTCTCCATGAATGTGAAAGACGTGTTGGCTCAGGCCAATCGGAGCCTGCCTGGAATAGCTGCGGCCGTCCAACCCAAACCTGTTTCACCGCCCGCTCAACCGGCCGCAGCACCTGAGCCTTCCGAAGCGGCTCAGGATCTCCGGCTGCAGCTCCGGGAACTGACTCAATCAAACCAGGATCTTCGCGATCGGTTGAATCGGCAGACGGAGCAGCTGCAGCAATTACAAGACGAGCTCACAAAACTTCGCCGAGATTCGGAAACCGCCAGGCCCAAGAAATCGTTCCCCAAGAAATCCATCGCGCCATAAGAGTCACGGACGGAACGCCTTCACCGGCTCTGTTCCTTTGACGGAGCCGAGGAAGAGGGCGGAACTCCCAAAGCCACCGCTATCTTCTCCACTTGATCCATGGACAGAGGATAAAACCCTGCTCGAACCACGGACTCCTGGCCTTCCCGGCTCTTGACGAACGCCAGAAACTCTTGGACCGCCGCGGACACCGCACTACTCGGATCCTTATCCAGATACAGGTAGAGCAGACGACGGAGCGGATAACTCTTATCGGCGACCGTGGCTGCAGAAGGGGTGATTAACGGCATGCCCTCGTTTTCAGCTACGGGAAGGATCCGCACGTTGGACGTTTGCAGGCCGATTCCACTGTACCCGATACCGAGTTGATCACGGCTGAGCGCCAGAATGACCGAAGCGGCACCCGGCTCCTCCTGTAATGTCGACTTAAATTCGCCACCTGCCAACACATGTTCTTGGAAAAATGCCCTGGTCCCTGATCTGCGATCTCGGCCGTAGGCCTGGATCAACGCCGTTTCCCATCCCTCTCCCAAGCCCAGATCTCCCCAGGCCTTGATGTCTTTCTTATAGCCTCGCAGGTGGCCGGTTGAAAAAATGGCATCGGCCTGGTCTAGCGTGAGCCCGGTGACCGGATTATCCTTGTGGACATACAAGGCAACAGCATCGACGGCGATCGGAACGGCGAGAGGCTCATAACCACGGGCAGCGGCAAATTGCTTGATTTCCGAGTCCAACAGCTCTCGTGAGCTGCTGACCAGAAGCACCTGTTTCGCACGTTCCTCCTTGACAACGATCCGGCTCGGCTGAGGGGCTTCGATAAACTCGGCAATCGCTTTGGCAGACCCGCCGGACTTGAGATCGACGGCAATTTTGGGTTGCCGAGCCTGGAAGTCCGTGACCAGCCGGCGCATCAAGGCATGCATCGTATCCGATCCTTGAACCCGAAAACCGCCGCTCACTTGTGACTTCGGACTATATCGTTCCAGGCTGGGATCGACGGTCAACCCGGCAAAAGGACTACTTTGTTCCGCATGAGCAGGTTCGCAGAGGCCCGCGACCAGTAACAGCGCGACACAGACGGCAGAGAGTCCGGCCGCTGCCTGTCGTGTAAAGGGATTCTGTAAGAACATTGCGGATTTCACCATCGTTCGCCTCCCGTGAATCGAGCCGTTGACACAATCGATCTTTCAGCTGACACGGTAAAAGTGTGAGATTGCCGTGGAAACACAGCAATGTTACGGAATTGTTAACTTTATTCCGTCCATTCCTTCGACGCTTGTTAACAGCACGGTAAACCAGGCGAGAGGGCCACGAAACATCTGCCCCTTAGTATCACTGCCATGACCGATTCCATCGTGCAGATTATCGAAGACGAGCCGCTTCACGCCAACCTACTGGACCGTGCATTGCGCCAAGCCCACTTTTCCACGGCATTGGACGCCGATGGACACAGCGGCTGGAACAACGTGCAACGGCTCCAACCCTCGCTGATCCTCCTGGATGTCATGCTGCCAGGCATGAACGGCCACGAAATTTGCCGGCTGGTGCGAGGCACGCCGGCGACACGACACATTCCCATCATCATGCTGACGGCTGTCGGCACAGAGGAAGATCGTATTGCCGGTCTGGAGATGGGAGCTGATGATTACGTGGTAAAACCCTTCAGCCCCCGGGAAGTCGTCTCACGCGTTCAAGCCGTGTTGCGGAGAGTCCGTGAAAAAGGCCAGGCGAGGCCGCTGGTGTGCTCTGATACGTCACTCACTCTGGAGGGGCCCTTTTTCGTCCTGTCCTTGCAGGAACGGCACATCACCGTGTCGAATCCGGAACTGAGACTGCTTCAGTATCTGCTGACGCAGGATGGGCAGTTGGTGCACGGCGATGTATTGCTTAACCTTCCAGGGGAAGATCCAAGGAGCCGGAGCCGAGAGGAGATCGAGCACCGTATTCGCTTTCTTCGACGAAAGCTGGAGAACAGTGGAGCAGGATCGATTGAAATCTTACCGGGATTTCGATATCGCTTCTTGGCACATCCCGGTCGTAACTGAATGAAGCGGCCTCAATTTCGACGCAACCAGAATCGCTGTCCCTCACATCTCCCGTGAGTGAGATCAGCTGTCCCAGGGGTTGATGCCCGGTTCGCGCACTTCCGAGATTGGCGGCACGAGATCAGCTGGCGCAGGCAAAGGCCCGTGACTTGGATGACATGCGTTCGATCTCGTACTCGAATCCTCTGCGAAACAGAATAATCTCACCGCGCCGACTCAGTTCATCGACCGTCTTAAAAATCTGGTTCCAACTGAGCTCGGGAAGCAGGCCGACGACCTGCTCCAGCGTCAGGGACTTTCGCACACCCAAGAGATCGAGAATCAGATATTCGCTGGTGGGAGAACTGGACAGATGCACCATGACGCGCCTCCTGATTAGGATTTCTTCTCGCCCGTGTTCCAGGCTCGGGTGGGCTTGAAATAGGACTGCATGCACAGAGAGGATGAAACCATCTTGTGACCCCTGACATCAGACGTGGCTCAAGTCTGGGTTAATTCGGCCCACGGCCTACCAGCATCCTCACTATTCCTCGCGGCCGCAGAGAACCCCTTTTCCAATCCCCTCACCCTGGGCTGGCGAACAGCGGACGGCAACCACACGAATGATCCCGAGTGCGAGAAGAATAGCCCCCAGCGACAGCAACTGGGTTTGACCGGCTTCCTTGAACCAGAGAGAAATGATTTCCGTCAGCATGACCACCAGAATCGTGTCCACGATGAAGGTCACCTTGACTCGGCCTTCTGAAAAATAGGTGAGCGTGGTCTTGAACACTTCCACGACCGCAAGAAGGATCAATGTATCGACGATGATCTGCCTGAGGCCCACCTCAACCGGCGCATGCAGCAGGAGGCGAATATCCAGAAACGTCTTGATCACACCCCCGGTGAGCGCAATGAGGATGGTGAGAATGAGCAGGCTGAGAACGGCCTTGATGCCTTTCATCCAAAGCTCGGTGAGATCGGTGTCGATCACCTGGCTCATGAACTCCGAGAGGCGATGCATGCGAGGCTGCGAGTGACTAAAGATCATACGTAATGTCTCCCGGTTGTTGACAAAGGTGCCGTTCATACGAGCGGTCGGTACGATCGACCTTTTATGATCGGCATCGTTCTCTCTTGAAGACAATGTATCGGGGCATTGTTCCAGCTTGATCACCGATCCATTACAGCCTGGTTACGTTTCATTGTGATTGAGGTCCGAGAGTCGGAGGGGAGTGGAATTCAGACTGTGCACGACGGACTCATCTTGATGTTGCACAGGATTAACAAGACGCTGGTTCTCTCGTAACACCGGTCAACTAGCATGACCGGATGACACTGAACATCGTACAAATCATTGAAGATGAGCCGTTGCATGCTCAATTACTGGACCATTCTCTCCGGCAGGCCCGCTATCGCACCAATGTCGCGAACGATGGAATCACGGGATTGGCCGATGTCATGCGACTCAGGCCGTCGCTCATTCTGCTGGACCTCATGCTGCCGGGGTTGAACGGACAGGAAGTGTGCCGGCGCATTCGAAGCGAACCGGCCACACAACACATCCCCATCATGATGATTAGCGCACTGAGTAGTGATGAGGATCGGATTTCCGGGATCGGCATGGGGGCAGACGACTATATTGCAAAACCGTTCAGCCCACGTGAAGTCGTGTCTCGTGTACAAGCCTTACTACGGCGATCACAGGCGGCCTGGGCCACCGCCCCCAGCATTTCCGGCTCGCCGGTCACGATCAAGGACCACTGTCTGCTCGTGTCCGTCTTCGGAAAAGAGTTCACTGTCTCGCCCCGAGAACTCACTCTGCTGCGACTCTTCACAGCAAGACCCGGATCCATCGTAACGGCGGAAGAACTGATCGCTCTCTTGTGGAACAATAGCCCATTGCTGCACGAACACGAGCTCGAACGACTCGTTCGTGGGCTGAGCCGGAAAACGACCGATCAATCCATTGGATCGATCGACGCCTTTCCGGGAATCGGCTATCGATTCACCCTCACCGCAGTCGCCTAAGGCGACCGCTCATGCCGCATCACAACCGGCGACTGGTGGATGCGAGCCAGAGGTGCACACACATCATCATCGTGACTCCCATCAAGACCGTGGTCATGTCGCGCCCTCCTTCGTGAATGTCTATGGCACCCCGTCGCTCTGTGAGCCCCTCATCGCTCTCATGACCGTGAACCCGGCCGACGAGGGCACGGGACGGCTTGGTAGAAACTCTATCTCGAGACTGTTTCCTCTGATCGAGAACGCCTTCAAGATCAGGTTACATTTGCCTCGTTTCTGAATCATTCAAGGAGTTAACACAGTCTTAACGTGCGAGTTATGCAGACATAATCCCATCTCACTAAGGTGCGTCGCATAGATTGACGACGAGCCAGTAGTGGCGACGCAGAATGATTCACTTTTCAGGCAGGAGGAGCTATGCAAGAGCGGCAGAGTGGGCGGAAAGGGCAACACAGCCATTCAGGAATGGGACTCGTAGCCATGAGTCTGCTGTGTTTCGGAAGCATGGTCGGCACGGCATCGGCCGATACGTCGGTGGCTACGGCAAAGCCGGTGCTGGATGCCGCGATTGGATCCTATCCGACGACGACTCCCGTGACCGGACGCATTGCGATTGCAGGCTCCGACACCATGCAGCCGATCATGGTCAAACTGGCCGCGGCCTTTCAGTCCTGGCAACCGGGCATCAAGATGGTCGTGCAGGGCGGCGGATCCTATGCGGGAGTCAAAGGATTCTTGATCGATCAAGCCACCATCCGGCGCGGCGACGCCAAACCGTCGGGTCATCTCGTGTCCGGACACGTGGCGCTCTACGCGTCATCCAGCCCCATGTCGGATGAGGACCGCAAAGACTTCAAATCCCGCTACGGCTACGACGTGACGGAACTGCCGGTCGCCATGGATGCCGTGGCCATCTATGTCAACGCGCAGAATCCGATTCAGGGGCTCAGCCTCGAACAGGTCGATGCCATTTTTGGGAAGGATCGCAAACGCGGTTATCGAACAGACATTACCAAATGGGGCGATATCGGTCTCGACAACGGATGGGAATCCCATCCGATTCATCTGTACGGTCGGGACAAGAAATCCGGCACACGGGCATTCTTTCTTCGAGAAGCTCTGGCGGATGGGGGCATGAAATCCGAAGTGGTGGAGGAACCGGGCTCAGCCACTGAAATCCTGGACATCAGCCGGGATCCGTTAGGAATGGGATATGCCGGTATCGGTTTTCAAGCTACCACCGTTCGCGTGGTTCCGCTCGCGCCAGCCGGGAGCAAAGACTATGTGACACCTACCGCCGACACGGCCCGAAGCGGCGCCTATCCGTTAGCGCGGTATCTCTATCTGTACGCGAAGAAGGCTCCGGGAGCGAATGTCGATCGGGAAGTCCTTGAGTTCTTGAAGTTCGTGAACAGCCGCGAAGGGCAGGAGACCGTGGCTCGGGCAGGATTCTTCCCGTTGCCGGCCGCTCAAGTGGCAAAGAATCTTGAAACGTTATCAGGTCCCTCGGTGTCGGCGTTGCTGTTGTCCCAGACACGATAGGAAAACTGTTAGCCTGTCAGGCGCCGGTCGTCTCGAAAACGACCGGCGCTTTCATTTCGCTTTCTCTCCCTGTTATCTTTTCTTCGTGAACCTCACAGGAAGGCTTCGTATCATGCGAGATTTGCGTTTGAGACTTGGGGTTGCCGTGCTCCTAACGATGTCAACTCTCGGCGGCTGCGCCGCAGATCCGCCCCCCATCGTCATTCATGATGAAAAGCCCCTCTCTGTCTCAATCCAGTTCGATCCGTCGAATGGCACCGGCCATAGTCATCCTGCGGCTCTTTCGCATGAGCAGATGATGGCGGCCCTACGGGGAATCGGAGTTCGGTCGCGTGACACGATCACCGGCTTCGACGTGTTCTCAACCAAGGGTAGCAGTCCCGCCTTTGCGACAGCCGAAGCATCCATTCTAGCGCCTTATCTCAGACAAGCACTTGCCAAAGCGTCCCCAAAGGATATGGCCACGTTCTATGCCCTTACGCGTGACATCACAAAAGGTGAACTCGTCACTTCCGGAGGAATGTTTGTGCGTGGCCGGTACTTGTATGTGATTCTGGCCAACGCCAAAACCTCGCCTTACTCGAACCAGTATGAAAATGCCCACACCGTAGACACGCGTGACCGACCTCTTATCCCGATTGCCCGGTATCGCTTCACAGCCACCTTCACACCCGAAAGCGCCTGGATTCCAAACAAACAGGTACGTGGTCACGACGGTTATGACCGCTACCTGGACGAATCCAAACTCGTCGTCATCGACCTCGATCAACTCCACGAATCAGCGCCGCCCGTGCAAACCGTCACGCCACAGCACTGATAGAACGATTCATCTCCGCGCGCGGCGGAAACAGATGCCGATCCGGATAACCCATGCCTTGGAGGTTAGGGTAAGCCCCTCTTTGGCAAAGCCATGTCAGAAGCCGCAGTCGACCGCAATCGAGCATCAACTTGCTGCGCTGATGCCTTCCTGGAACCGACCTACGATTATGTGACTGTGCGAGACTGGGTCGGAACAAGATTCTGAAGAAGCGGGCGGGGTGTGACGTATGCCACACCCCGGTAATCGCGAAAGACGATGTACAGGGACTGCTGCGAGGATAGTCGATGCGAGACAGCCTACCGACCTCGGCTGAGACGGCGAGCCGTCTGCGGATCGGCAAACTGCGTATTCACATGCACAATCGTATGGTTTAAATTTCGATACGCATATTGATCGGTGATCATGGGAAGGGCATCAGCCTGGGCCTGTGTCGTGACGACCGTCATGATGGGGACATAACGATGCGAGGGTACAGATACCCCGATCACCTTTGCGCCCGGCTCAACGACCACATGATCCCCGAGTTCGGATCGAAAGATCAGCGACTGCATTCCGACAAAAGTATCATTGCCGATCTTGACCGGGCCGTGGACTTGCGATTGGTGAGCCAGGGACACACGTTCGCCCACGTACACTGAGTATTTACGCCCCTCCACCGTCACGACGTTTTCGAGAATATCCCGTCCCGCGTCGAACGTCTCCAAACCATGAATCACCACACCGTCCTGAACGTTGCTGTCGTCGCCGATGTGAATATGCTGCCCTTCATCCCCGCGAATCGACGCAAAGGGCGCCACAAACACCCGCTGTCCCAGCTCGACCGACCCCATGACGGATGCCATGGTGTGGATAATACTATTGGGATACACAACTGGTTTCGCAATGGTGGGATTAAAGGAGGTCTGGACATTCGGTCCCACCCAGGCACCCAGGCCAAGGGCGAGGCACAGGAGATTGAGTGCGATGCTGACCTTGAACGTACGATGCGTCATGATGCTCCAATGGTGCAGGGTGAAACGGTGCGGGAAAGCGCAGCTTGAATATCCTCCACGCCTTCCCGCACGATAGACAACAACGAACGACTCGCTAGTTCCAGAACCAGATGGCTTGGAACCGCAAGAGATTGGCGTACTGTTCCCGCTGAACGCCCGGTGTCGTGGCCGTGCCGGGATCCGTCAAGAACAGATTATTCCGCTGCGAGAAGGCATAGGCGACAGTGAATTCCCATTGGGGATCCGGCTGCCAGGCAATGCCGGTCTCCAGCTCGCTCATCTTGCCGCTTGGAGCTCCGGTCTGGAACTTGATGCCGCCCCGGTATTCCTGATACCGGGCATAAATGTTTGCCAGCCCGATATCGCTGTATTTCCACTGATAGTGAGCCTGCACGTAGCCGCCCGAGAGGGAACTATTCTCGACTCGCCCGTTGGCCTGGCGCTCCGGCGTCCGACCCAGCGTATATTCCGCGATGAAACCCCAGGGTTGCGGCGGATAATACATGTAGAAATTCAACCGCTCGTCACGATAACTTCTGTTGCCCGTACTGCCGCTTGAGTTAAAGGAATAGAGCGTCTGCCCGGCCGCCGCGGTGCCATGGTTGACGACGAACTGACCGCGCATCGCGTTGACACCGACTTCCAGAAGCCGGCCGCCGGGTAATTCAAACGGCCATGCCAATCGCGCGCCCACATGCTTGTCTGCGTTGGCTTCCTGCGCATTGAGCCCCTGTCCGTTGTACACCTGAATGTGAAAGACGCCGTAGTCGCCAGGGCCATACATATAGTCCAGCATTTGCTTGAACCGCTGTTGCGCCACCTTCGGCGACCACATGAATGAGACGCCCATGTCACGTTCGCTGTTTTGACAGCTGTTAGTCGCATCCGCCCGATCGATGGCCATACGCTGACGGCTGGCCTGCCAATTGTCGAAAGAGCAGGGCACACGCTGCAGCCCCAGACGCAGCCGGTATTCCTTATCCTTATCGAAATTCCATTCTCCCCACGCATCCCGCATCGACAGCGCATGGGTATTGCCGCTGATGTTCGAAGCCAAATCCGGCTGGATAAAGAATGACACATGCTCCGACACCTGCCCTGTAATCACCCAACGGATCCGGCGAAAGAAAAACCCCGGCTGTGCGCCATTGTTCTTGTCGCCGATTGACGCATCCTGATAGCTGCGAAATGCGCCATTTGACGAATTGTTGTACCGCATCATGCCGTAGCCATACATGGTGATCCGTTCGAACCAGCGGGGACTGCCGGTAAATTCTGCGACCACCGAACGCTCGGTATTTCGTTGTTCCTCTTCTGCCTTGATCCGGATCCAGTCATCGAGGGTAATCAATCCCTTTTCCAGCATCAGATCTTCAAGCGACGTGGTCTCCAGGCCCTTGTCCGCCCGACGAATAATACCCCCCATGCCTTGAGGAGCAGTGGAAGTCAGCATCGCTCCCGTCGGAGCCGGCTCAGTCGATTCCGCTGCACGCCCCAGGTCCGGAAGTCCCGTTATCGACAATGTCAATGCGAGGGCGCTTCGCAAGACCCATCGCCTGCCCACCTGCTGTTCAATCACCACAGAATGCCTCCCTTTGATTGAGTGAATGTGTGCCCGTGTGAAGTGACTGTGTCTTCATATGGCACAGGACCATACGTACGTGCGGTGACGCACACGTCACAGTCGCCTTAAGATTGAGTTAACGACGTCAGGAAAATGCGTCGATGCGAGCTGAGTTAACCTTCCCGTAACACTGACTCAACCATCAGAAAACCGCCTACAGTTATGCTACGTAGTCAAAAATAGGAGATCTGACCCACATGACACAGACCACAACCACGGTTCTCTTGGTGACCATGAATGCCGCGACAACTCAAACCCTGCAGAAAGCACTTCTGACAAACGGATATGCAGTCAGAGTGGCCCCCACGCTCGCACAGGCTCTGATAGAGCTCCGGCAGGCAGATTCCAGCATAGTGTTGATAGACCGGCAGGTGATCAGAAAAGAGAAGATTCGCCGCGACCAACTCTCAGACGCTATTCCCATCATCGCGCTTCAGGCATTCGATCAACCGTGCGACGAAGAGGAGTGCCTGTGTGAGTTAGACGGAGGGTTTGACCTGGTATTCTGTTCTGCAAGCTACCGTGAACTGATCGCGCATATCCGCGCAATACTGCGTCGGCACAACATGACGAAGGCGCCGTCATCTGTCCTGCGTATAGAGGGGCTGATGATGGATACCGCGCGGCACGAAGTGACGGTCGGAGGAACGCTCGTCGACCTTACACCGAAAGAATTTCGCATCCTCCATCAATTTCTCCTGTCCCCCGGCGTGGTTCTATCGCGACAGGAATTGCTCAACCGTGTCTGGGGTGAAGATTACGCCCTCGAAGAACATGCCCTGGATGTCCACATTCATTCGTTGCGTCAGAAAATTGAAGCGGATTCGGCTAAGCCTACCTTCATCATCACGATTCGAGGGGTGGGGTACAAGCTCCAGTGCCCGTGACCTCTGCTCTTGTGAAACGGCGCGATGTTCCGTCCAATACGCTATGGAACAGCAGAGGATAAAAATTTTGGGAGGGAAAAATGGCGAGGAAGAATAGAGATTCGGCCTGTCCAGTCCTGACAGCAGACGTGGGAGCGGTTGGGGAGGCGGTGGCGAGTTAGAACTCGTCCACCGACACCGGTTGCAGGAGATCCCGAACCGAGAGCACCCCGACGATCGCCCCGCTTTTCAAGACGCCAAGATGGCGCGTGTGATGATGCTGCATGAGGTCGGCCGCTTCCGTAATCGAACGCCGTTCGTCCAGACTAATGACAGGGCTGCTCATGATGGACTCAACCGGAACATAATGCACCGGCTTATTTTCTCCCACAACTTTTCGAACGATATCGGATTCGGTCACGATACCCACGACGCAATCGTTTTGCTCGATAAACACGCTGCCGACATGCCGTTCGTTCATCACTCGGGCTGCGTCCGCCGCCGAGGTGCCGGCCGGCACTTTCACCAGTTTCTTCGTCATGAGTTCACTGACTGTCACCATAGGATCTCCTTCCTGTTGAATGTGTAGGATCGGCCGGTATCTGTCACCCTTACCGACGCGCTAAAAAAGAGCATAGCCCCACGAGGTTCCAGGCGGGTTAGGCGACCGTAAATTCTATGTTACGAATGGCTTGAGGGAAGGAAGAGAGAACGGGCGCGACATGAGCGAGGAGTCGCCGATGCCGCGCCGCGAGAGGAATGACCCTACTCTTTTACGACGAAGTGCACACTGCGATTCTTCTGCCAACAGACCGGATTATGCTGCAAACACAGGGGACGGTCTTTGCCATAACTCGTGACATCCACCTGCACCTGACTCATGCCGAGTGATTCCAGGTAACGCTTCACGGAAAGGGCACGACGTTCGCCGAGCACCAGGTTGTATTCCGCGGTACCGATTTCGTCACACCGGCCTTCCAACAACACTTTGGTGACGCGATTGTCTTTCAAACGCTTGGCATTGGCCTCGACGGCATTCAGCGCATCGTCCCGCAGAACATACTGATCGAAATCGAACAACACATCAGGGAAGGGGATATTCTGTTCCCCCGTCGCATTACGGGCGGCCATTTCCACTGAGCGCAAGGGAACCGGCGCCGGCTCGGGAGCCGGAGGAATTTCCTGAACAGGAGCTGCAGCAATCCGCTCCTCCACACGGGGTTTGGAAGGAGTCACGGTAGCTCCTCCACTGGTTCCCGCCTTGCTCGCGCAGCCGTCAAGCAGAAAGGGAGCGGCGACGGCTAACAGTCCGACCAAGGCAAACGGGCGCAAAACGATCATGAAAACCTCCGGCGCTAGGTGAGTTCGTGGACTAGACGAGGCACAGAATAATCAAAACGTGCGAACGTGGCAAGTTACTTCTTCCCGGCACAACGATCGTAGACCGATCGCCACTCCGGCAGGGGAGGCCATTGCAGGATCTTGAGCGCATCCTCCACATAGACGGGCGTGCGCATGCCGTTAAGCACACAGGTGACACCCGGCGTGCTGGCGAGCACCCAGAGGGCTTTTTGCGACAAGGTGGCCGTGCGTCGCTGTTCCGGTAGAAGAGGGTTCATGGTGTGATGGAGTTCATCGGAGCGGAGGCGGCTTTTTTCGGAAGCCTCCCGATGCAGAATTCTCAGGAGCGCCAACAATTCCGGCACGTACCGGTCCCGCCAGGACTCCCACTGTTCAGCGACGGTTCCGGTGAACGCCTCGGCCAGCGCACGAAGCACCTGGTTCACGTGCGGCGCGATCATCTGCTGTTCGATTTGTTCCCAATGCTCGAGCCCCTGCACCTGGCCTCGTATTCGAGTCAACTCATCGGCCCATCGAAAAAAGTCGGCGGGTAGCATGCCCTGACCGCTGTGCGCGACTGCAGGGGCGAGACTGTTGCGATATTCCTCCTCCAATGCGGCGACTTTCTTTCGCTGTGCCTCGAAATCGGCCTCTGGAGCCGGCACCGAGACGTCCGCCAATCGAATCACTCCTCCGCGCTGCACGGGCATCGCATTGAGCGGACGATTGACCAGCACGGCGATCCGCTCGCGCATGGCTTCCTCCAGCAGCGTGCTGCCGTTGTGAATCCCGGTGTTTTTGATCAGAGCCGCGCCCGACTCGTACACATTCATCGGACATTGGAGCACCTGGAAGTGATGGGACGGGGCTCCAACGGTCGTGGCCGCCAACTTCGCCGCGTCGATCATGTGAGACAGGGAAGTGGCACCGGGATCGTCGAGAGCCGACGTGGCCGTATTCGATGAGACACCATAGCCACGCAAGCGACCCGCCTGAACCTGCGTCTCGAAATATTCGAAGGCCTGCTGAAGTCGCGCATAAAACTCCTGGCGTAACGCAGGCAGGTCGCGCGACTCATTGCCGCCGAGACGCGTGGCATGAGACAGGAAGTATTCCGGATTATGGAGCAGGCACACATCGAGCGTGGCTAACCCCAGCCGGTCCAGCGACAGCGTGAGTTGGTCCGCAAGAAACTCCGGGTGGATGCAATGCCAGATATCGTCACCATACTTGACCATGTCGGGGTAGGGTTTGCCCGATTTTTCCCGCGCCTGGGCCTGCGTCAAATTCTGGCCCTGTACGTACCCGATCTTCGACACCACGATGACGCCCTCGCGGGTTAGATCGCCCGCGCGCATCATCTCCCGCAGGACCGATCCCACCAATTGCTCACTCTCACCATCCATGTAATTGGTCGAGGTGTCGATCACATTACAGCCCTGGCGCAATGCGCTGCGTAAGGCCTCACGATGTTCGGCCTCCCGCTGGCCGACTCGATACGTTCCGAATCCTAATCGACTGGCTGTCAGTCCAGTCGCACCAAACAGGGCGAATCCATGCGCGAGCTCCCCGTTGCTCTCGTGAATGTGTCGCGCAGCATAAGCCGCTGTGCCCTGCACGGTCGCATGGCCCGGGTATAACGTTCCGCTCAAGATCTTCTGCTCTGATGCGGGAGGTGAGGAGGCCTGTTGCCGGGGATCAAGCAGAGAGGGAAATTCATTCGGATCGGTGATCGGCCGGCCGCAGGCAAAATTCCGGCACACATACACGGCCGCCTTGCCGTCGATCAACGTCTTTCCCTGCAGGAGCGGATGACTGGTTGCGCTCTGATCTGAGTCGCGATGAGCGAGCACGCGATTGGGAAGGTAGGTGCGATTCACGGCGGCCCGCAAAGACTCCATCCCTTGATCCCCGAGCCGCCCGACCAACGCAATCTCCGCAGGCCCACTCATGAGGAAATCGACCACGATGAGGCTCTTGGCAAATGCCCGCGGGTAGCGCGCAATCTGACGGCCATAGGCGCGAACGGCAGCGGTCGCGGCCTCGCGGAAATCCTCCCGGGCAAAATGAGAAGACAATCGAGCCAGCACCGAGGCAGCCACCGCGTTGCCGCTGGGCGTGGCCCCGTCTGGTCCCTCACGGCTGCGCATGATCAACGCCTCATGGCCGGTGGCGGTGGTGAAGAACCCACCGTGCTGGCTGTCGGCAAAATCCGCCAGCATCCGCTCGGCGAGGCGAACCGACGCGAGCAGATAGCGTTCCTCGCCCCCGGCTTCATAGGTATCGATCAAGCCTTCAGCAAAATAGGCGTAATCTTCCAGATAGGCATTCAGGTGGGCGGTACCCGCACGATACGTTCGAAGGAGCCGGCCATCGGCAGTCGAGAGTGTCGTCAGCAGAAAATCGCAGGCCCGTTCGGCCGCTTTGCGATAACGGGGTATGTCAAACACCCGTCCGGCTTCCGCCATGGCGCTGATCATCATCCCGTTCCACGCCGTGATCACCTTATCATCGAGGCCGGGCGCAATGCGCTTCGCACGCACTGCGTAAAGCTTCGGTCTGAGACGGGTGATGGTTTCAGTTAACTCGCCGGCAGTGATGCTCAGTTCCTTGGCGACCGCCTCGACGCTCTTCGCGGTATGGAGCACATTCGTGTGTTCCCAGTTACCCCCCGCCGTCACATCGTAATAGGCGCAGAAGCGGCGCGCCTCTTCATCACTGTCCACCGCCGCTCGCACGTCTTCCGGCGTCCACACAAAGAACTTCCCCTCGACGCCTTCGGAATCGGCATCGGTGGCGGAGTAAAACCCTCCCTCGGGTGACGTCATTTCCTTGAGGATATAATCCAGCGTCTCGCAGGCAACCCGGCGGTAGGTCTCGTCTGCCGTGACCTGGTAGGCTTCGACATAGACGCGAGCCAGCAACGCATTGTCATAAAGCATCTTTTCGAAGTGCGGAACCAGCCAACGTTCGTCGGTCGAATACCGGGCGAAACCGCCGCCGATGTGATCGTAGATTCCGCCCGCCGCCATGGCATCCAACGTCTTGCGCACCATCGTCAGCGTATGGGGGTCCTTCGTGCGCTGGTAACAATGGAGGAGCAGGGACAACCCTGTGGCCGGAGGAAATTTTGGGGCGCCGCCGAAGCCGCCCTGTCTCGCATCAAAATCTTCAGCAAACTGGGTCACGGCCACATCGAGTTCCGCTTCGCCGACTGTCGTCGGAGAAGGCGCGTGAGCCCCCTCTTGGAGCCGTGCCGTCAGATTCACCGCCTGCGCAACCACGCCATCGTGGTCCTTCTCCCAGTACTCGGCGATCTTCTTCAACAGGGTCGGGAAGCCGGGACGACCGTAGCGATCCGTCGGAGGAAAATACGTGCCCGCAAAAAACGGTTTCTGGTCCGGAGTGAGGAAGACGGTCATCGGCCAGCCACCTTGATTGCGGTTCAACGCCAAGGTCGCCTGCATGTAGATTTCATCCAGATCCGGCCGCTCTTCGCGATCGACCTTCACGCAGATGAAGTGTTGGTTCATCAGCGCGGCAATCGCCTCGTTTTCAAACGACTCCCGCTCCATCACGTGACACCAGTGACAAGAGGAATACCCGATGGAGAGCAGGATGGGGCGCTTCAGTGCTGCGGCCTGAGCCAAGGCTTCCGGCCCCCACGGATACCAATCCACGGGGTTGTACGCATGCTGTAAGAGATAGGGACTGGTTTCTCGAATGAGCCGATTGGCCGGGCGATTCGCGTGGTGATCAGTCATTCGCGAACCGTAACACGGGCTCAGTGAATGGGTCAATGAAGCGGGGAGCCGGGCAGGGAAGGGGCGGAAGAGATAAAAAAATTGGCCCGCGCCGGCAATCCCGGGTCGCGAGCCAACTTTATACTACGACAGAACGTCGAAAGCGGGGCTCAGTGGCCGCCCTTCTTCTCGTCCTTCTTCTTCTCTTCGCCGAACACGGTCTGGGACAGGTGTCCACCCTTCTTCTCTTCCTTCTTCTTGTCGTCACCGAAGAGGGTCTGGGAGAAGTGGCCGCCCTTCTTCT
>CAADGJ010000084.1 GCA_900696505.1 uncultured Nitrosospira sp. | reverse complement strand
CCGTGAGAACGGTCGACCGGGCGGCTCATCGCGCCGCCCGGCGGCAATGCCATACAAGGGTTACGGCCGATGCTTTCCTCGTTGTTGCATCATGTCGGCGCAAGCCGGAGAGAGCTCTTGCGTGTGCTCTCTCAGGCATTGCATGATCCGCCCCTCTCCGGCTTTGACCCCCGCACACAATTTCTTCACGTCATCGGCACAAGCCTTCCTGCCTGGACGACCTCCCCGCCCCTGCCCCTCCGGTCGCTTCCCGCTGCTGCCGGGCTCTTCGGAAGTCGCCGCCGGCTGTTCCTGACCCGTGGAGGCAGGATCCGGTGCGGCGTTCACCGGTGCATACAGACCAGACAATCCGATCACGACACAACTCCAGAGCACCATCGATGTCGCCTTTCGTGGATACCCAGTAGGCATACTGTCCTCCTTCTCTGTTGGTGACACCATCCTTGTCCGGGCCGTGGATGGCCTCAACGTAAATGTTCCTCTACCCACAGGATTCAACGCGGCGAGCGGCAGACGGTTGACGCCACGCCCTCACCGAACAGATCTGCGCACCGCCCCCACTCTCCGGTCATCGCGCATCGCCTCTTGCGAAAAACCGTCTGCTTCACTATTGTAGCGACATGCAACAAGTTTCCCCGACCCCCGTTCCGGCACACATCGTCCACCGCGTGCATCATAAGTTCTGGACCTACCTTCTCTTCTGGTCGATTGTCGCAGGCTCGGTGATTTGCGTGCCCGGGTACGGAATCCTGTATGGCTATTCCTGGCTGGATTGGACGATGTTCGCCGTCCTCTACCTGATCACCGGCCTGGGAATTACCGTGGGATACCATCGCCTGTTGACGCATCGCAGCTTTGAATGTCCCGATTGGGTCAAGGCCTGCCTGCTGGTCGCCGGTGGGTGGGCCTTGCAAAACTCCGGCGCGAAATGGACGGCCGATCATTTGCGTCATCATGCCCATTGTGACGATCCCGCTGATCCGTACAATGCCAAGCGGGGATTCTGGTACAGCCATTGCGGCTGGCTCCTCAATCCCGTGCCCTGCAACGATGAACGATTCGGCTCCCGCGTGATGCAGGATCCGGTGGCCATGTGGCAACACCGCAATTATGCGGCCATCGTCGTCGTGGGCCTGGCCCTCCCCTTCGTCATCGGCTTCCTCCATAACGGATGGCAGGGTGGAATCGGAGGATTTATGCTGGCCGGCGTCGGACGCACCTTTGCGGTCCTGAATTCCACCTTCTGCATCAACTCGGTCTGCCACATCTGGGGTGAGCAGCCGTATGGCACCTCCGATTCGAGCCGCAACTCATGGCTCGTCTCCTTGCTGACCTTTGGGGAGGGGTACCACAATTACCACCACACCTACCCGAGCGACTATCGCAACGGGCCGCTCTGGTATAACTTTGATCCGTCGAAGTGGCTGATCTATACCCTGTCGAAGTTAGGCTTGGCCTCATCGCTCCGTACCGCGTCCCCAGGCAATTAGAACCAGGTCTGGCGAGGGTTTCAGCTCTCTGCCGCGCCTCAAAGTATTTTTTGGACAGCCCTGAAACCGGTAGTAATCCTGTGCTTCATCTGTTACGATGCAGAGTGATCTTATGACGGGCCGCATGAGAATCACAGTGTGTTGATGGCTCATCACCGATATTGTTTGTTACCGAGAAGTTGATCGGAAGTCAGACCCAAGTCGCCCCTACCACCGCGCCTTCGGCCCGCTCATTCCCCTCATATGCCTGTTCTCGTGTCGCCGACAATGTCACATTTCAAAAGGAGACCCCTATGGGTAACAAATTGTATGTCGGCGGACTGCCGTATGCTGCCACTGAATCGCAACTGAGCAACTTGTTCTCCGCTCATGGCACCGTTGAATCGGCGCGCGTGATCACGGACAAGTTCACGGGACAATCACGCGGCTTCGGCTTCGTGGAAATGTCCACGGCGGAAGAAGCCAAGGCAGCCATCACGGCGTTGAACGGCTCCGACATGGATGGCCGGCAACTCACCGTCAATGAAGCGAAGCCGCAAGAGCCTCGCTCCGGTGGCGGCGGGGGTGGACGGTTCGGCGGCGGTGACCGCGGCGGACGCAACCGCTTCTAATTGGTGACGAGATTCGTCTCGTCCTGGAAGGGGCGCTTCACCCGAAGCGCCCCTTTTTTTTTCTTCCTGCGCCTCACTGCTCATGAGGCCGGCTCCGCAAACTTTTGAGCAGGCCGCGTTTCGATTTATCCTCCAGCCGTCTTTTCTTGGAGCCTTTCGTCGGTTTGGTAGGTCGACGCGGTATCCGCGGAATCGCCGCCTGTTGGATCAACTCCCGGAGCCGTTCCAACGCCAATGCACGATTCCGCTCCTGGCTCCGCGAGTCTTGTGCTTTGATGATGATGACCCCGTCACGCGACACACGATGGTCCCGCAGCTCCAACACACGTTCTTTGTAAAACGGGGGCAGGGAGGACGCCCTGACGTCAAACCGGAGGTGAATGGCGGACGAGACTTTATTGACGTGTTGCCCGCCGGCGCCTTGCGCCCGCACTGCCGTCAACTCGATCTCCTCATCCGGAATCGAGACATGTGTCGAAATGCTCAACATCCTGTCCTTTGCGCGCCTAGAGTGGTCCGAACGTACCTGGACGCCGGCGCGGAGTCAATCGAACACAGCCATGAATGGACGCTCACCGGCTTCCTCGTGCAACTGCCTATCCGAACAGGTTAAACTATTAAGGCTTTACCCTCTAATCACCTGACATGATTGCGCTCCCGACAACAACCGTGCAGACCACAGCATTCGATAGCAGCAGCCGGTGGACGGAACGCATCTTGCCGATCCTCCTCTTTCTGTGCTTTTTCATCGCGACCGCCCTCGGGTTATACGCCCTCTCCTTCCTGCGTGCCATGCTGGTCGCAGAACGAGGAGACGAACTCGCCATGAATGCTGCGACCGTGGCGGAGACAGTCGATCGCGTGTTGTTCGAGCGGTATGGCGATATCCAGTTGTTTGCCAACGATGGCGTGATCCGGGACGGTTCATCCGAAGAGAGGACCGCCCGGCTGCAGCATTACCACCAGCTCTACTGGTACTACAGCTGGCTGGGAATCACCGACGCCGGCGGAACGGTCATCGCGGCCACCGACATGCGTCCTGCGTCAGGCCCCCCCCCTCTCAATCGTGCAGCCTTTGATGCCGTTCGGCGGTCAGGCACCATTTACCTGGAACCGGTGGTCCCTTCTGCCATGCCCCCACAGCAGAAAGCAGTGGGATTCATGGCACCGATCTACGGTCCGCGAGGTGAATTTCGTGGAGTGGTGGCCAGCCGCGTCCCCATCGACAATCTTCGCTCGATTTTCGAACAGGAAGGCAGACTACGGTACGGCAAAGACCCCTATGATTGGTTATTGCTCACTCGGGACGGGGCCATCATCAGCGAAAAACAGACCTCAGCGGAGAGCCCCAAGGGATCAGCGATCTTAGACATTCCCTCTCGATCCCGGGCAGCCTCCGACCGGAATCAATCAGGATTTGTCGAAGAAATCCATCATCGCCTGGGGCACTCCGTCGTCACCGGGTATGCCTCGACCAGAGGCTATCGGGATTTTCCAGGATTTGATTGGATTGTGCTGTTCCGTCAGACCCATGACCAGGTCTATGCGCCTGTCGATCGGCTACTGTGGACGGTCGGCGGCATCGGCTTGCTCGTCATCCTACCCCTGACGGGATTCGGCATCCTGGTTTCGTGGAAATTGGGACGCGAGCGATCCGAGCTCCTGAAAACGCGACAGGACCTTGAAAAATCTGTGGCAGAACTGGGACGCTCCAACGCCGACCTCCAACAATTTGCCTATGTGGCGTCGCACGATCTGCAGGAGCCCCTGCGAATGGTCAGCAGTTATACCCAACTCCTGGCGAAGCGGTATCGAGGCCAATTGGACGCCGATGCGGATGAATTCATCGCCTATGCCGTCGATGGCGCCACCCGTATGCAGAAGCTGATTCAGGACCTGCTCGCCTATTCTCGGGTCAGCACGGGCAGCCAGCCGTTTGAGCCTACACCAATGGGAGCCGTGCTCTCCTATGCGATGGACAATCTCCTGAGCGCCATCAAAGAAAGCCAGGCGGTCATCACGCACGACCGGTTGCCGACGGTTAGAGGCGATGCCAAACAGTTGGCGCAGGTGTTTCAGAATCTTCTGAGCAACGCCATTAAGTTCCACGGGGACCAGCCGCCGCGCATCCACATATCCGCCCAGCGGAGAGAAGATGAGTGGCTCTTTTCGGTACGCGACGAAGGAATCGGCATAGATCCGCAATTTGCCGGCCGGATTTTTGTCATTTTCCAGCGACTCCATACCAGGGCGGAATACCCCGGAACCGGCATCGGTCTGGCCATCTGCAAAAAGATTGTCGAACGTCATGGGGGTCGCATGTGGGTGGAGTCTGAAACGGGGAAAGGGGCGACCTTCTGGTTCAGCATTCCCGACCCTCCGCAGCAACCCTCCGTCACTCGCTCAGAAGGCGCTACAACAGGCGTTGCATGATTCACGTCCACAATCCAAAGGAGCCATCACGATGGTCGTGCCAGAACTGGTAAAGCCGATTGAAATTCTTCTGGTAGAAGACAATCCCGGAGATGTTCGTTTGACCATCGAGGCCTTGAAAGAAGCCAAGGTGATCAATCATCTGACGGTCGTCAAGGACGGGATGGAAGCCTTGGCCTTTCTGCGGCGGCAGGGTTCCTACACCGCCGCCCCCCGCCCTCACCTCATCGTGCTCGATTTAAACCTGCCGAGGAAGGACGGCCGCGAGGTGCTCGCCGATATCAAGGCCGATGACAGCCTGAAGCGCATCCCGGTGGTCGTGCTCACTACCTCTCAAGACGAACAGGATGTGCTCAAGAGTTATAATCTTCATGCAAACTGCTACATCACGAAGCCGGTCGACCTGGACCAGTTCGTGCGGGTCGTGCGATCGATCGAAGATTTCTGGCTGGGCATCGTGGTGCTGCCGGTCTCACATCAACCGGGAGCGGTATGACCAACCGGCCTATCCATGTCCTGCTGATCGAAGACAATCCGGGCGACATTCGCCTGGTGCGCGAGCTCTTTGCACAAACCGGCAATGGGCAGTTCACCCTTACCCACGTCGGCCGTCTCGATGCGGGAATCCGATGTCTGAGCGAGTCCCTCATCGATGTCATTCTCCTCGATCTGTCTTTGCCCGACAGCCAGGGCATTGAAACCCTGATCAGAATGCATGCCGCCGCACATGGGATTCCGATCGTGCTGATGACCGGCTTGGAGGATGAAGAGTTAGGCCTCCACCTCATTCAGGCCGGCGCACAAGACTATCTGATCAAAGGACAGACCTCGGCCCCTCTCCTCGCACGCGCGCTGAGATATGCCGTGGGCCGCAAGCGGCTTGAGGAAGAACTGCGCGAGCAGACACGCTTCCTCCAATCCGTACTCAATAGCATGGCTGACGGCGTGGTGATGGCCGATGAAACCGGCACCTTTCGGGTCTGGAATCCCGCCGCAGAACAGATCTTGGGAAGTGGCCCGGCCAAACGGACGGTCGGCCATTGGTCCGAGGACTTCACCATCTTTCGTCCTGACCGCGTGACCCCTTACCCCGCGGAGGATATTCCGCTCGCACGGGCCATCCGGGGGGAATCCGTGACCGGCTCGACCCTGTTTCTCAAACGCCGGAGTCAGGGTAACGACCTCTGGCTGGATGTGTCCGCCAGGCCCCTGCGGGATGAGATGGGCCTGATCAAAGGCGGCGTGGTGGTCTTTCGCGACATCACCGAAGCCAGGCGCACCGATGAAGCGCTCAGGGACAGCGAGAACCGCTTTCGGGCCATTATGGACAACAGTCCTGCGCTGATCTTCCTCAAAGATCTGGATGGACGCTACCTCCAAGCCAACCGGCAATTTGAAACCCTGTCTCACCTGACGCAAAAGGATCTCGT
>CAADGJ010000083.1 GCA_900696505.1 uncultured Nitrosospira sp. | reverse complement strand
TTGATGTACTTGTTCGGCGCATTCAGGATCTTGTCCGGCATCTGGAAGGACACCGTCTTTCCTGCTTCCAACGCCACTTCGATCGGCTGTCCGGGAGGATTGCCGGCTTCGATGACGTTGACGGTGTGCGGAACCGTGTCGTGGATGGAAACCATCAACTCACGGAAGCTGCCGCTGACACCGGCTCCGATCGGCTCGTTGCTGTGAATGTCCGCGACCGGCCCGCTGTACACCAGCTTGCCGTTCTTCGGATCATGATAGGTGGATCCGTATGGCTCCACGATCGTCACGCCGAACCCGCCATGGGGCCAGGTCGTCGCGCCGAACGCGTGGTCATGCCAGAACACCGTGCCCATATCCACGTCCACCCACCACCGATAACGCACAAACTCCGGCGACACGAGATCGCCCGCCGGGTGGTGGTTTTTCAGCGGCTTGAAGAACGTGACGACATCGCCCTTGATTTCCTTGACCCGGGCGACTTCTTGGCAGCTCTTATCCCGCGGCAGTGACGCTGCAGGATCGTTGCCCTTCTCCAAACAATCCATGCCCACCATCAACTCGGTGTTGACGTGGAACGCGGTGGCGCCGGGCGCCATCTGGATCTTAATGGAGGTCGCGCCGGCTTTCGCTTCGCCGGTCAACTTCGCAACCATCGGAGCCGGCAAACCATGCTTGGTCTTCTTCCCCCACATGGTGAACGGCCGGACCGACATTTCGTACTCCATCCCGGAGATGACACCGTCGGAATTTCCGGTGTCGAACTGGAAGAAGTGGGGATGGATGTTGATCTTGGACGACTGGAAGTTCGTGTAATCGTCGTCGTCCCATTCGCTGGTCAACAACAAGTCCACGCAGTCATACACGTTGGCGCGGATGACGGCGGGCAGTTTCAGATCGTCATTGGCTCTGGTCAAACGCTCTTCTTCGTGAAGGACGTAGATCAGACCATCTTTGTCCACCATGGCCGGCTCTTTCCCTTGCTTCTTGGCGAGGGTGATCGGCATGCGGACAAAGTGAATGTTGTAATGCTTCCGATTGGCGTTATCAGGGCACAAGCTCCAACGGCCCTGTTCGCCCGGCAACGCCGGCTCGGAGGTCCGCTCACCGTTTGCATCCTGGTGAATCGGCTCCAACCATGGCGCACCGCTGTGGTTCGCAGAGAACGGCACGCGCTTGCCGAAGTGCGGCTTGAACAACGGCCAGGCCATTTTTCCTGTCGTCGGATCGAACAGGATTGCCGGTCTGGTGCTGTCATCCCACTTGGCGGCCCATGCATACTTCGGATTCGGAGCGGTGCTTTCCCGCTCACCGCGGGCGATGTTGCCGTCCCACTTCCAGTCCCACACCGTCGAATCGTAGGCCATGATCTGGCCCTTCTCATCGTTCGTGTGGCCCGGTTGACCCTGGGCTGGCACAAACATCTCGACCCAATCCTTGATGTTCACGATCACAGGATCAGACTTCCAGTTCGTCTTCTGGCTCTTGTCGACGATCTTGAAGGTCTTGCCGAACCAGTCGACCGTGGTGCCGATCAACTTATCGGACGAGACACCCTGCTTCATGCGGCCCAAACGATCCGGCAATTCACGCATATCCGGCATCGTGTCGGTGTGCGCATTGCCAACCTGCAACGTATTGTAGAACCGGCCGTACCCCCACATGCCCGCCACATAGTGGTGCGCGACGTGGCAGTGATAGAGGAATTCGCCGGCCAGGTGCTGACAGCCACCGCCGCCGCACTCCGGCTCCAGGTCAAGGGCCTCAGAGGGACCGACGACTTCCACGTCGACTCGATCCGACTTCGTGCGGACCACCGGATATTTCACCGGTCCGTCCTGACCCTTATACCAATGCTCTTCCTGGTCGGCACGCGGGCTGCGCTGCCAACGGATGGTTCCGCTGTGCGGATGGTGGGAATGGAACACTTCCGATCCACCATGGACCAACCGCCACTTGACCGGGTCACCGAGGTAACCGCGAGCCACCGTGGTGGGTGGGTCACCGAAGGTGTAGGCGCTGTAGGCCAATGATTCATCTTCGAAACCGAAATATTCATGCTGCAAATGCATCTGGTCGATACCGAACGGCTCGCTGCGATAGTTGATCGCGCGGCCACCCGGACGATAGGCATCGGTCAACGGATCGCGCTGCGGCAAGAAGTCACCCTTCTTGTTCAGCGGCCGGAAGGCTTCGTCGCCGATCTCGTGATAGAACAACACGAACTCGCGGAAGTCCGGTCCGGACCCGTTGTCGATCATGACCTGCCATCCGCTGTTGGTATCAGGCGCGGCGCCCGTGCCGAGCGGATCGAGGTACTTGGAGCCCTTGGGTTCGACGATGAAGGCGCCGAAGAGACCCAGCACCGTCAACTCGCGATCATGGCTCCAGGAGTGGAACTGACGCACACCTTCCTGCATGTTCGGATGGATGTACCATTCGAACTCCTGCGCCTTGCCCGGGGACACCACGGTATCCGGGTTCGTCGTCGTCGCAGGCTTACCCGTCGAGCTCACAATCATGCTGGAAGCCTGGATGACCAAGCTGCCATCCTCGCCTTCCATCTGATTGCGCAGCGTCATCTTGACGCAGTCACCCTGGTTCGCACGAAGGACCAGCGGCTGAATGACATCGCCCTGGTTTCCGGTCGTGACCGCACCAGGATCAAAGCCGTCCTTTTCGCGCGCCTCCTTGTTCTTCGCTTCCTCGGCGCGAGCCTTGTCGATATCCGCGGTATGGACGTACATATACCCGGGATAGAAGTCCAACCACCGATTCAAGCTGATTTCGATGTTGATCATCGAAACGTCGTACTTCTTGACCGGCGCGTTGGCTGGGCACTTCCCGCCAGAGGTCATCACAGGTTCGCCCTTAGAGGAATCTGAGGCGAGCAGGAAGCTGCTGCCGTCCTGTCCCATATACTGGTGCATCATCGACATTTCGTTGAATGCACCGGAGGTTTGCTGCGCCTTCGCATCCGTCTGCGCCTGATTCTCCAACTTCTCCATCAGGCGATGGTGCTGCATCTCCATCTTCTCTGCATTGCCAGCCCGACCCTCCATGGCGTTTTCCACCACGGTCTGACCCTTCAGGGTCTGGGTCCAGCCCGGCATGGCCACCGGCGTCGCATGTCCTTCATGCGACTGATCGCCCGGCCCGGCCGCAAACACCCACGGCGCCGCGAGCAAACTGCCCGAGAGCAGCGCCGCCTGCAGGCTCAGCATCGCTTTGCGACTGATGCGCCTGCGCTTTGACTGCACTGAAGACCTCATATGTCGGCCTCCCTCCTTGATAATCCCGCGCCCTTCCGCGGGAGTGGTTAAAAAACGTGGTCGTGTGACCGGCCTCCGTCAGGCAGGACCCCGGCTCTTCCGGCCTCGCCTTTCTCCCTCCACGAAACGCTCCAAAGGGAAAAAGGGCTGGTGAAGGATGTCCTCAAAGTTCGAGGGAGCAGGTCATTCGGAGGCCGGTCCTAATCACCCGCACCTTCACCAGCACTGCCCAACATCGCAATTGATGTGCCCTCCCTAGGGATACCCCTGGAACGCGATAAATACCGAGTTTTATTAATATGTTATGAACTCTCGTCAGACAATCGGAAGCGGCGTGAAACGCTACAGTTTTTCTAGACGTTTAGACAGGTGAGCGCCACAGGATGATGAACAATGAAATTACAACTACTTAGACTGTCCAATTTGCTAGACGACAGATCGCTCGATTCTGTGGCGATACGGGGCAATTGATGCATCAAGAGACACGTAGACGAAGAGCATGGGGCTGATTCTGTTGGGAATTTGAAAGCTTGGAATGGCCGAAATGTGACCAACAAGAGAAGGGGGCAGCTAACTCAGTTGCCTGACTCTATTGGATACCGAAATCGTGGAGTTTGTTATAGAGGCTGGCTCGGCTGATCTTTAGGACACGGGCGGCCTTCATTCGATTCCCGGCGGTCTGCTGCAACGCCTGAAGAATTCTGGCGCGTTCGGCCTGCTTGGCCGCCTCCCGCCCGACCGTACGCAGATCGGCAGGTTCTAGGTGGAATTTTAATGACACCAGGTCCGTACAGGTCAACTCTGAATGGGTCGTGGTGACGACCGCACGTTCGATATAGTGCTGTAACTCACGCACGTTTCCCGGCCAGGGCGCAGCCGTCAAGGCACGCATGGCCTCTTCGCTCACCTGACGAAGCTCCTGGCGATGTCGGTGGCAGGAATCCGCGATGAACTTGGTCACCAGCAGGGGAATATCCGCTCGTCGTTCCCGTAGCGGAGGCAAGTGCACCGGCAACACCGCCAAACGATAGTAGAGATCTTGGCGGAACGCCTTGACCTTGACCAGGTCGGTCAAATCCTTATTGGTGGCCGAAATGACACGGACGTCGATCTTGATGGGTTGGGTACCGCCGACTCGTTTGATTTCGCCTTCCTGCAGAACCCGTAGCAACTTCGCCTGAAATGTCGGGGACGTGTCCGCAATCTCATCCAGGAAAATGGTTCCACCGTCGGCTTCTTCAAACAAGCCGGGCTTGGCGCCGGCGGCACCGGTGAACGCACCTTTGACGTGGCCGAAGAGTTCACTCTCCAGCAAGGTCTCCGGCAGTGCACCGCAATCCACCACCACAAAGGGTTTGTCACGACGATAGCTGGTTTGGTGGATGGTCCTGGCAACGAGCTCTTTTCCCGTGCCGCTTTCGCCTTGGATTAACACCGTCGCCGAACTGTCGGCCACCAACCGAATCATCTCAAAAAGCTGATTCATCGCCGGACTCGCACCGACTAAATCGCCCAATCTCGAATCTGTCCGTTCCGGGCGTGATGCGCCCAGCTTGCCCTGGGGGAGCGCTGCTGGAATAGCCGGCGGATCAGACCGCTTGTGAAACAAGACAAGAATAGAACCCACCTCTCCCGCCGAGGAAATAAGCGGAAAAGCCTGGTGCATACCACAGGCAGTCCCATCACCTGATGTATTGCAGGATACGGTCAGCACTTCACCCGTCACAAAAACAGACTCAGCGGGGCATGTCCCGCAAGGATCTTGCTTTTGAACGAATGATTCATAGCATTTGGCCGGCTTAACTCCCGCTGGCGGCTTCCCGGACTTTCCCCAGGCCGCATCATTGGCATAGACCACATTAAGATCCCGGTCCATGACGGCAACGCGGTCGGTCAGGCCGTCAGCTAACTGTCTCAACGCTTCCAAACGAGCGGCAAGGATGGGATCGGCGAAAGGAGAAAGAGGTGTTGCTGGTGCATGAGATCCGGCCATCTCATCACTCCTTCTATCAGAGGGAATCAAGCAGGGGCCTTTCTTCACAGAGAAGGCCCTATATGTACTACGGCTTATGGGTCGAAGACAACCCTCCCCGGTTGGGGGCGACCAGCCGAAAGCGCCCGTCCGGCGCGGGTATTCAGTGAAACGACGGCTCCTCCGGAAGGGAGTCGGAACGGTGCAAAAGCCGCTTCACCGTAGCCTTTAATTCCGACAGCCTCACCGGCTTGTCGAAATACGCCGTGGCGCCGCTTTTCATCGCTTCTTCTTTGGTCCGCGCATCCCCGAACGCCGTCATCACAATGATGGGACAGGCAGGGACGCAGTCTCTCAGTCGATGCACATAATCGAAGCCCCCAGAGGGCATTTTCAGATCCGTGACGATCAGATCCGGCGCGGCCCGCATCACAGCCTCCAACCCCTCAACCCCGTTGCTGGCTTCCCGCAATTGATACCCTTCCCCCCATAACTCATCGCACAGCAGGCTCCGCATGTCCTTATCGTCTTCCACCACCAGTAGCACGGCTGGGGTTGTCTCGTTCACGTTGAGGCTCCAGTACGCGACACTCATGACAAAGCAGCCATCGCAAAGTGTATGCCATGCGCATGTCGACCTGACACGGGCTAAGATCCTGTATTCATTGGAGCTTCTGCAGTGCAGGCATTTCCAAACAGGAGGGAAGCTTCCGTGGCGTTGGTGAGAAAGACCCCACATTCTCCGATAGGTTGCCCCGAAGCGCTACAGCGACGACCGTTATGCTTGCGGTTCCGCTCTGGGAATCGAGTTGAAAACGAGAGGGGCTACGATTTGCGGCTCGGCTCGACATGAATCGGCAAGCGGATGGTGAACTGCGTGCCTGCTCCTGGCTGGCTTTCCACCTGTATGGTTCCGCTATGCTCTTCGATAATGCCTCTGACCACCGTCAAACCCAAGCCGGTCCCCTTTCCAAACTCCTTGGTCGTGAAGAAGGGATCGAAGCTTTTTGCGATCACCTCCTGCGGCATTCCGTGTCCGGTATCGGCAACCGTGAGTGTGACCATACCGCGATCCGGCATAGGCGCCAACATGACGCGCAACGTTCCCCCCTCCGGCATGGCGTGGATGGCATTCATGACCAGATTGATCAGCACCTGGCTCATCTGATCGGCGTCCGCATGGACGCACGGACAATCGTCGGCAAATGAGGTTTCCACCGTAATGTGGCTGTGAGACAAACGTTCCTGGAAAATTTCCAGATTATCTTCGATGGTCTGACGGAGGTCGAGCGCACGATGTTCGACCGGCCGCCGCCGCGCAAAAGCGAGAAGCTGGTTCATCACGCGGGTGATCCGTTCGACTTGGCTGATGATCGTTTGTAGTCCCTTTTTGACCGACTCCTCCTTGCTCCGCTCCATGAGATATTCGGCCCGACCGAGAATGACGTTCATCGGGGTTCCGATCTCGTGCGCCATGCCGGATGCGACGGTCCCGAGTTCGGCCACACGCTCGGTCCGCCGAAGCTGCGCTTGCAGCCGTTTTCGTTCAGTAATGTCGCTGGCGATCCCATCGATCCGCACGGGATGACCGGTTTCATCCTTGATGATGCGACCGCGATCATGCACCCACCGCACCTCACCGTCCCGCCTCAGGATCCGGTACTCGACGTCGTACTCGCCGACAGCCTGAAGGTCCCGCAAGGCTTGTTCAGCCAATGCACGGTCCTCGGCATGCACGACCTCCATCCATAAGGACGGCCTGGCGACAAATTCTTCCGCCGCCCTTCCATAGATCTGCCCCACGGAGGGACTCACATAGTGTAACCTGGTCAAATCCAGCGAAGATGACCAAATCACGTCCTCCATGGATTCCAGTAAACTTTGAAGCCGTTCCTCGCTTTCCTTCAGTCGTTGCTGCCCCACGTTGCGCAATGTCATGTCCCGCAACACCACCAGGATGCCCGCTCCGTCCTCATCCCTAAATTGCGCCGCTCGGACGGCCACATCCACCATCGCTCCGTCCAGGCGCAGGATCCGCTCCTCCGCTTCCGGTACTGCACCACCCCCTGCGAGCAGATGCCGGAAACGCTCCGCGACCGGCTTGTGATAATCGCGGTGAATCAAGTCATAGATCCATTTCCCCTGGAGGTCCTCCGCCCGGGTGGCGCCGAACAAGCGCAGCCCCTGCTCGTTGGCGAAGAACACCCGATTATCCCGGACGACGAGGATTGCGTCCGGCAGAACGGAAAGGAGCCGTCGGTACCGCTCCTCACTTTGACGCAGCAGTTGCTCGGCCTTTTTCCATTCGGTGACATCGCGCGTCACCCCTAACACCGCCGTGATGCTTCCGTCAGGTGCTCGAAGGGGCACCACATGGGTGTCCAACCAGCGCGGCGTGCCCTGGAGGCCGACGATCCGGAATTCCAAACGTCCCGCCTCTCCCTCCCCGGCTTTACGGACAATGTCCCGAAAGACGCTTCGCGATTCAACGGCGACCAGATGACAGATGTCTTTGCCGACGATCTCCGCATTGCTGGCTGCCTCAATCATGGCCAGTCCCGCAGCATTCATGGTTCGCACCGTGCCATCAAGGGCTAGCACCTTCACGCACTCCGGCTCCGTTTCGATGATGGCTCGCAGGAGGGCTTCGCGTTCCGCCAATTCCTGCTCCAGCCGTTTCCGTACCGTAATGTCACGAAGAATGACCGTGTAGTACCGCGTCCCCGCCACGCCGATTTGAGAAATGGCCGCCTCGATGGGAAACTCTTCGCCGGTGGAGCGAATCCCCATGATCACCCCCAATGCTCCCATTTGGCGCGTGGTGATGCCCGACCGGCCGAATTCGCGGATATGCTCCGCATGCGCGCTGCGAAACCGCTCGGGAATCAGGCGGTCCAACCGCCGGCCCAGCATGTCTTGCGCGCTCCACTGAAACATGTCCTCCGCCGCCTGGTTGAACAGGACGATCTTCTGGCTTTCATCGACCGTGATGATGGCATCCATGGCCGATTGCACAATTCCCTCGAAGCGAAGTTTGTCGCGATGCAGTTCCGCTTCGGCCCGACGCTGTCCGGCCACTGCTCCTTCCACGGCCGCTTCTGCATGGGCGATCGCCTCGCCCGTGGGTTGCATCATGGTGGTCGCAGCCGCCTGCCTTGAGTGATGCCGGTCCGCCAGCAGGAAGGCGACCGTGGCCAAGAGCCCGGTTCCCAGGAGCCGGTTAATCCACACCGAAATAGGCAGCACCCCCGCAGGCGAAGCGACGGCTCCGATCATCACAAGCAACGCGATGAGGCCCGCGCCATAGAAGGCCGCGCGCGGGCGGGAGCTCATAGCAGTCAACGCAAGCGGAATGGCATAGAGGAGCCACACGGCGTAGTCCGACGGCGCCGCTAGGTCCAGGAGCAGGATTCCGACGCTCAGCAGCGCAGGGCCGGCATATTCACGCAGCAGGGATTTTTGCGACAAAGGGTGCACGACGATGGCTCCCCGCACGACGGTGAGACGTGAAATCTACACGTCTGAGTGTGGTTTGCCCTCGATCTCGGCGAGCTTGCGGTAGAGGGTCTTGCGATCGATACCCAGCACATGCGCGGCCTGGTATTTATTGCCGCCCGTCTTCTCCAGGATTTTCACAATATATTCTTTCTCCACTTCATGGAGCGGCAAGGTTCGCTCGGCCGCTTCGTCGAGAATCCGGCGATCTCCACGCGCGCCCTGAACCTGAATGGGCAAGTCTTCCGCGCCGATCATGTCACCATGGCTCAACGTCACCGCGCGCTCGATGACATTTTCCAGTTCCCGAACATTGCCCGGCCAGGCGTAGTCGGCCAGCATGGCAAGAGCCGGCTCGCTGAGCCCCTTGACCTGCCTTCCGCGAGCGGCGGCGCACTTCTTCAGAAACGCATCGACCAGGATCGGAATATCTTCCCTCCGTTCCCGCAACGGCGGCAGTCGCAACTCGATGACATTCAGCCGGTAATAAAAATCTTCACGGAATCGCTTGTTCTTCACTTCATCGACGAGATTCAAGTTGGTCGCCGCAATAATCCGGACATCGACAGGAATGGACTTGGTCGCGCCGACACGCCGGATTTCCCGCTCCTGAATCGCACGCAGTAACTTCGCCTGCAACATGAGCGGCAATTCGCTGATTTCATCGAGAAACAGCGTGCCCTTCTGCGCTTCCTCGAATAATCCGCGCTTATCCATTTTGGCATCGGTGAACGAGCCCCGCATATGGCCGAACAATTCGCTTTCCAGGAGCTGTTCCGGAATCGCCGCGCAATTGACCGGGACAAACGGCGCATCCCGCCGGTCGCTGTTGT
>CAADGJ010000082.1 GCA_900696505.1 uncultured Nitrosospira sp. | reverse complement strand
GTCTGGGAAGAAACGCTGAAGTTGCAGGCGGCCGATAACGATTACCACCGGCGTGATTTGCGGGAGGCCATCGATGCGGGGAATTTTCCGGAGTGGGAATTGGGCATCCAGACGTTCGATCAGGCGTTTGCGGATAAACAGCCGTATGACGTCCTCGATGCGACCAAACTGATTCCGGAAGAACAGATTCCCGTCCGACGCATCGGGCGCCTGGTGCTGGACCGCAATCCTGACAATCACTTCGCGGAAAACGAACAGGTCGCCTTTTGTCCCGCCAACATCGTGCCCGGCATTGATTTTTCGAACGATCCGCTGCTGCAAGGAAGGTTGTTTTCGTATCTCGATACGCAGAAGTCCCGGTTGGGGACCGCCAACTTTCACCAACTGCCGATCAACGCGCCGAAGTGTCCAATGGCCAACTTTCAGCGCGACGGCCAGATGCAGATGCAGGTGCCGACCGGCCGGGCTAACTACGAGCCGAATAGTCTGGCTGCCCATGGGGAGGAAGGTGGTCCCAGGGAAAGCCCGCAGGGATTCTCTACCGCACCGGGCCGTGACGATCGTGATGAACAGGGCGATAAACTCCGCGTTCGTCCCGAACTCTTTGCCGATCATTACAGTCAGGCCCGCATGTTCTGGAAATCCCTCACGGACAATGAGCAGGCCCATCTCGCATCAGCGTTTGTCTTCGAGCTGGCGAAGGTCAACCTCGACGAGGTTCAGTCGCGTATGGTCGGCAGGCTGCGGAATGTGGATGAGGGGCTGGCGAAACGGATCGCGGATGGTCTTGGCATGGCGTTGCCGGCGAAGATTCGCGCGGCCAGGGAGCCGATCGAGATGAAGCCGAGTCCTGCTCTCTCGATCCAGAAAAACATGCTGGCGACGTTGAAAGGACGCAAGGTCGGCCTGCTCTATGCGGAAGGATCGAACGGCGGGGATATCGATCGAATGATCAAACAGGTCGAGAAGGCCGGCGGGACCGTCTTTCTTGTTGCGCCTAAGCTCCACGGGACGAAACTGGACAACGGCAAGGAATTGAAGGCCGACGGGCAACTGGCTGCCTCACCGTCTCAGTTATTCGATGCTGTGGCCATCATCCTCTCTGCCAAAGGCGCTCAAATGTTGCTCAAAGAGGGGGCGGCGATTCAATTCGTCATGGATGCGTTCGGGCATCTCAAGGCGATTGGCCATTCGGAGGCGGCGCAGCCTCTGTTGGACAAAGCCGGTGTGGTACCGGATGAAGGCGTGACCGATCTGCGAGGGTCATTCGTGGAGGCAGCCGCCAAGCGCTTTTTTGCTCGCGAACCGTCCGTGCGTACGTTGGCGTAGCAGGCATCCTCAGCGTTGGAGTGGAACCACGGACAGGTATGGGGGGAGTGAAAGCCCGGGCTGGTGTGCGATGCCTCTATCGACAGGCATCGCACACCAGCAGCCGTTTCTGCTTTACTGAACCGTGATGGACCCCTTCGTGTCAGCCATCGTGGTTCGCGTGTCACTGGAAGGCCTGACTGAGTAGTTCACGGTGCCGACCCGGCTGAAACAGAGTCCGGCCGTTTCATTGCTCGCCAACGTGGTGGAATTATCGACGCCCATCCCTAGCGCCTTGGAGAATCCGTTGCGGCAGGACACATTGTGCTCCAGGGGGCCGTCAATTGTGACCGTCACGGAATCCTGTCGCTGATTGATCCAGCGAACCTCGTCGCCCGCCCGTACCGTCAAGGCATCGGGAGTCAGCGTATCTTTGATCACGATATTTTTCACCATGCCTGTTTTGGTGCCTACGTCCATTTCTGACCGGGTCTTCGAGGCGGTTGGTGAACTCGAGCAGGCGGCCAACGACACCAGCGCGAGGGCAAGTAGTGAGTGCATCAATGTCTTCATGGGTAATCCTCCTTGGTAAGATGAAATGATCGCGACGTCACCGCGACGTTCCGCTGATGCGATAGGCCATGTGCGTCCTCTGTGGAAGAGCGAGGCCTCCATGCCCACAGTACTGAGCACGATGACGACTCCGTACTCGGGAAAGCCCCAGTATCCGTCAGGCGACCGGATGGTTATTCATGAAGAAAGACTGAGTGGGTGAGGGGCATGAGTCCATCTGAAATCATTCGAAAAAGCGGAGGTTCAGCGTTCCATCGGCTGACGGGCCTGCTACTCACGCTCGTCTTGCTCCTGAGCGGCTGTGCCCTCTCTTTCGGCTATCGGCATGCTGACTGGCTCATCACGAGGCAACTGGATCATTACTTGGACTTAACGTCGAGCCAGCGGCGCATCGTCAACGCCCGCCTGCAGCCATTGCTCTGGCGGCACCGCATCGAAGCGTTACCGCAATACGAACAGTTTCTCAAAGATCTTCACGCCCGCATCGGCAGGGGATTGACCTCCGAAGACGTGGAATGGACTTTTGCCTCCTACGATCGGTTTCGGGCAGATCTGTTTGAGCGGGCCATTCCCGAAGGCACGCAGCTGGCGATGCTCCTGAAGAATAACCAGATCACCTATCTGGAACGGGTGTTTCGCAAGGAGGAGGTTCAAGCGGAGAGTCTGGCGCGACGATCAGTTTCTACGCGCCTTGATGAACGTGCGAGAAAAGGGATCGCGACGGCTGAAGAATGGCTTGGACCTCTGAGCCACGAGCAATCCGTCCGGCTTCGCGAGATGATGTTGGCTCTGCCTGACAGTCAACCGACGTGGTGGCAGTACCGTCGACAGCGGCATGGAGAGGTGCTGGCCATGCTCCGCACTTCCACCTCCGCCGATCAGATTGCCGAGCGGTTACGATACCTGTTTGTCCAATCCGATCAGACGGCCCCGACCGGTTACCTCAAGATGATGACGGAAATGCGCGCGGCACTGACGCGTATGGTCCTGGACGTGGATCGCATGCTGACACCGGCTCAGCGACGTCATGTGCTGGTCGCGATTCAGAAGGTGATCGACGAGGTACACGCATTAGCGCACAATTCGTAACTAGAAGTGGACCACCCCGAAAAGCCACAGCAACAGAATCAAACTCAGCGGCACGCCAAGCAACCATAATATAATCGGCATAGTCTCTCTCCTTCGTCATCACACTCGTTGAAATGATCGGAAGGGAGGGGCACCGAACTGGGTTCGCTACCCCTCGCCCTCCGACAGAGCGGACATTTCCGGACGGATGGAAATGTGCGCTGCTATTGTCACGATGCAATGGAACAGTGTGATGCGGTACTAGGTGAAGCCCTTGGGAACGAGATGCTGGGCTGCGGGTATTACGCAGGTTCGATCCCTGTGGCAGGAACGGTGTACTGTTCTTCAATGGCCGCGCGAATGAGTCGCCGGCTTTCCTCGGCTGAGAGCTCCGGTCGGGCTTCAATGTCGTGGACCACCTTGGAGAGGGTTTCATCCTTAATCATGTCGCTGATCCACGTGGAATAGTCATGGGCGTTCAGATGGTACTGCCAGGTTTGTTCATCGACGCCCTCGCCGAGCTGCATAAAGAGCAAGAGGTTTTGCGCCCGCAAATTCAATTTCCCCGCCGGACCTCTAAAATAAAAACTGCGGTCCGGCGGCAGTTCGCCTTCCGCATACTTGCGTCTATGTCTCCGGCGTTCAGTGCTGCTAGGGGCGATTTCGAGGACTTCAGGCGCGACTGCTAACGTTGAATCCCACATGAGAGTCTGACCGGCTTCGAGTTCTGTTGAGGGCAAGGTTGGAGCTTGCTGTCCTCTTGCTTGGCAAAAGGCCTCGATGGTCTTCCCCGGCGATTGCCCGAGCGCGAACACGAGATCCACTGTATTCAGAATGGCCGGGTCAATCTGATCGGGGTGTACGGTCACATACATCATGCCCGTGCAGTCTTGCGTCAGGCCCGGGGCGCCGGGATTGCCGTCGCGCGGGAGAAGATGGTGCGTTTCATCGATCAAGATCCAATGCGGGCGACCGCTTGCCGCGCGCAATTCCAGAATCTTGTGGAGCAGACCGAAGAAAAACGCCGGCCGGTCATGTAACGGAAGCCCGACGAGGTTCACCACGACATGTG
>CAADGJ010000081.1 GCA_900696505.1 uncultured Nitrosospira sp. | reverse complement strand
GATGCCAAGTTTTGGGAAATCTATCCGCGGTGCACCGCCAAAATTCTAGAGGAAGTGAAAGCCGGCATGATCGTGGTGTTTCACGAGCTGGGTGAATACCCGCCGGGCGGTTATCAGGACCTGGTGGATGCGCCGGAAGAATTTCTTGCCGCGAAGTACGGGAAAAAGAAAATTAAAGTGAATTTCTATGACGGCGATAATTTTGTCTGCACGATCAATTTCAAGGTCGGCGGCTGGACGGGGCACGAACCGGCGTGAAATGTGTGAAGCAGGTGCGAAGGTGACTTTGCACCCGAGGCCTCACCGTTCACGCTTCACGAGGTGGAAATAATGGGACGACCAAAAATCACAGTGGTGGGCGCGGGGAATGTCGGTGGAACGGCCGCGCAGCGGTTGGCAGAGAAGAATGCCTATGATGTCGTGTTGGTCGACATCGTGCCGGGAATTCCACAAGGAAAAGCGTTGGATATCACTCAGGCCGGTCCCGTCTGCGGATACAGTACCCGCGTGGTCGGAACAAACGGATATGACGAGACGGCCGGGTCATCCATCGCGGTGATTACGTCGGGGATTCCCAGAAAGCCGGGCATGAGCCGGGATGAACTCCTGGGCACCAATGCCAAAATCGTCAAGACTGTGGTGCAGGAATTGGTGTCACGTTCACCGAACATCATTTTGATCCTGGTGACGAATCCTCTGGATGCCATGGTGCATGTCGCACGAAAAGTCAGCGGCCTGCCCAAGTCGCGCGTGCTCGGCATGGCGGGCGTATTGGACACCGCACGGCTACGGTCGTTTGTCGCGGAGGAGCTTGATGTGCCGGGGACGGATGTGCAGGCGATGGTGTTGGGTGGTCACGGAGATACCATGGTGCCGCTCGTTCGCCAAACGACCGTGGCAGGTAAACCTATCACGGATCGATTGTCATCTGAGCGTCTCGCGGCCTTGATCAAGCGCACGCAGGACGGCGGAGCCGAAATCGTGGGATTACTGAAAACCGGCAGCGCATTTTATGCGCCGTCAGCCTCAGTAGTTGATATGGTTGAGGCGATCATGAAGGATCAGAAGCGTGTGGTTCCCTGCGCGATGCTCTGCGAAGGTGAATACGGATTAAAGGATGTCATCGTCGGCGTGCCGGTCAGGCTCGGCCGCGGGGGTGGGGAATCCATTGTGGAATACGATCTGACAGTCGAGGAACGGACGGCGCTACAGGCTTCATCCGATGCGGTGCGAGACCTGTGCGGCGTGGTTGATCGTCTGTTGACGGCGTAGGTAGTGCCCACCAAGACAGCGAGGATAGCAGGTTGCTTGACAAGGCTCGGCACCCTGCAGTAGAGAACGTGGTTGGCAGTAAACCGTTACAGTTGGGGGGCGTATGAAATTTCTGGAGGATCCGTATCAGACATTGGGCGCAGGAGTTGCGCTTGCTGTCGGATTGATAGTCGTCTATCTAGGTATGGCCGGAGTGGGAGCGGGCGAGGCCGATTGGTTCGGTCTGGTTGTCCGCTGGGTCCACTTTTTGGCGGGCATCACCTGGATCGGACTGTTGTATTTCTTTAACCTGATCAATGCGGGCTTTCTCAAGAGCTTGGACGGGCCGACGAAGAACATCGTCATTCCAAAGCTGATGCCTGCCGCGCTGAACTGGTTCCGTCATGGTGCCACGGTGACCGTGCTTGCGGGCATCGTGCTCTATGGCTACCTCTATTCCAAGGGGGGCACTGGGGCGTTGGCACTCGGCATCGGTGGGCTCCTCGGCATCATCATGATGGGAAATGTCCACGGTATCATTTGGCCGAATCAGAAGAAGGTCATTGCTGCGGTGGCCGCTGCCGCACAGGGGACGCCGGCTCCGCCGGAGATGGCTCAGTGGGGTAAAACCGCGCTCTATGCTTCGCGGATCAATTTCCTGTTGTCCATCCCGATGTTGTTCTTCATGGGCGCAGGGAGCCATTTGAAGTAACGTTACGCGTGGACAGAATGAAGGGGGATTGGTCATCCGAGTGGGTGATCAGTCCCCTTTTTCATGCGCTCGCCTGTGGTGTGAGTTATCAGCCCCTCGGAGCGAGTCTTTGGGCTGAGTTGTCGTAGGTCTATCAGGCCTAACTGATTGAGATTGAGGCCTAATCAGGCGAACGTGGCTTGACGGCTCTCGAAGCGCAGCCGTATAGTAGCTACCTGCTAACCTGGGGGTGTAACCCCCGAAAGGGAACAACGTGACCCTACCTCAACCACGGGTATTGCAGAAACTTGATGGGGCGCCATGGGAAATCGACCCCTACCTCAAGACCGGCGGCTACGACGCATGGCGAAAGTGCCTGAAGGAACTCACGCCGGCTGATGTCGTTGGCGAAATCAAGAAGGCCGGTCTGCGCGGGCGGGGCGGAGCAGGATTTCCAACCGGTATCAAGTGGGACAAGGTCCTCAACCATCGCGTGCCGGAGCGCTATTTTGTGTGCAATGCCGGTGAGCATGAGCCGGGAACCTTCAAGGACCGCCACCTTCTCAAACATATTCCGCATCAGTTGATTGAGGGCTGTCTGATCGCCTCCCGAACGGTCAATGCGAAGGCGTCCTATATCTACGTCAACCATGAGTACGAAGAAGAAGAAGCGAACCTGAGAAAGGCCATTGCTCAGGCTAGAGAACGAGGTTTGTTGGGCAAAAACATTCTCGGCACGGGTGTGGATCTGGATCTGGAAGTATTTTCCGGCCACGGCAGTTACGTGGCGGGAGAAGAAACGGCGATGTTGGAATCGATGCAAGGGCGTCCGGCGATGCCCAGGCAGAAACCACCGTTTTATCCGACGGATTTCGGCTTGTACGGGAAGCCAACGTTGGTGAACAACGTCGAAACCTTGTGCAACATTCCCCAGATTCTAAAAAATGGTGCGGCCTGGTTCACGCAGGTGGGGACAGAGAAATGTCCCGGCACCATGCTGTTTTCACTGAGCGGTTCGATCAATCGGCCTGGCGTCTATGAGATGCCGATGGGTGTCACCATCAGGGATCTCATTGAAACGTGTGGCGGGGGCGTTCCGAACGGGCGCAAGATCAAGGCGGTTTTCCCGGGAGGACCTGCCTTCTCGATGGTGACGGCAGACCAGTTGGATCTGCCGATGGACTTCGACTCGCTCAAGAAAGCAGGGACCGGGTTGGGGTCGGCTGGGACCATTGTGATTGATGATGCCACCTGTATGGTAGCGGCGACCCTCAAATATTCCAATTTCTTCAAGGGAGAAAGTTGCGGACAATGTCCTCCCTGCCGAATGGGTACAATCAATCTGGCGACATTGGTCGAAAAGATTGAGCGAGGAGAGGGAAGCCAAAAGGATCTGGACTCTCTCCTGCAGCTGTGCGGGTTCGTGAAGGGAACGGGATATTGCACGCTCATCACCGGTGCCGCGGTTCTAGTGCAAAGCAGCCTGCGGTTATTCCAGCATGAATTTGAGGAACATATTCGCATGCACCGTTGTCCGTTCCAGTCAGCTCAGACTGGTGTTGGCGCGAAGGCGTAGAGGAGTCGGCCCATGCCGCGCGTGAGCTTTCTTCATCCGGAAGGGCGTAGTGGGGAGGTTGAGTCGAACCTCACCTTGCTGGAAGCTGCGAAGGCCCTTGGTTTTGGGCTCAATCACGACTGCGGAGGGAACGCATCCTGTACGACCTGCCGGGTTGAAGTGCAAATGGGCGGAGAGAACCTGTCCGAGATTGATTTCGACGAGCAGGATCTCCTCGATCGCGAAGCCCTCTCTGAGCCGTGGCATCGACTTGGTTGTCAGGCGAGGGTGTTAGGTGATGTAGTGGTTCGCGTTCCCGAAACCAAGTGGGTGCAACCCACATCAGCGTCATCCAGCCAGTTCGGGAAAAAAGGGGCCGGGCTTCCGTAAGTTCCCGCGAGATGGTAAAGTAACACAACGTGCCGAACATGCAGACCAGAAGGAGGACCAACGAATGGTAACGATTACGCAATTGGCAGAGCAGAAGATAAAAGAACTGATGACCGAAGAGAAAGATGTGGTCGGCCTGAGAATTTATGTGCGTGGCGGTGGATGCCACGGGTATCAGTATGGAATGGCCTTCGAATCAAAAATGGCCGATGATGATACGGTCATTGAGAAGGGTGATGTGAAGGTCATAATGGATTCTCAGAGTGCCCCGCTGTTGCAGGGTGCGGAAGTCGATTACGTCGACAGTCTGCAAGGGTCCGGCTTCTCCATTAAGAACCCGCAAGCCAAGACCACCTGTGGCTGCGGCAGTTCCTTCAGTGCATAAGAGCCTTCCGGTTGTGCTTCAACCGGAACGCCGATGTTTCGTTGAGTGACGTATCAGGCCGGGAGTGGCTCCCCTCTCTAGCGGGTAGCTCTCCCGGCTTGTTCGTTTTGATGATCTTTCTGGAGAATCGTCCGGATGTCCGAAGCCACCATTACGCGCCGCTATCGTTTTTGCGCCGCGCATCGCTTGCACACCGATCAGCTGTCGTCTGAAGAAAATTGGACCACATTCGGGAAGTGCAACAATCCCAATGGGCACGGGCACAACTATGTCGTGTTTGTCTCGGTCAGGGGCGACATGGATTCTGTAACCCATCAGGTGGTTGACCTGTCAAAGCTTGATGAGGTGGTCCAGCGAATTGTCGTGCGACGCTTCGATCATCAGGACCTGAACAAAGATCCGGAGTTCACGACACAAACGACGACCGGAGAGAATCTCGTCTTACTGATTTGGAATTTGTTGGTAAATGAAGTTCCGGGGGGGCGTCTGGTGAAAGTTGGTGTGATCGAGACGCGAGACAACTATTTCGAATATTCCGGATCCGCGAAGCAGGTGCGGAGAGAAGATGGAGTGAGGCATGGCTAAAGTCGTTTCCGGGTCCCGCGCCAGACGGTCGCGTACCACTGCAACGCCCACCGCCGATGACCCGATCGAAGGGTTGATGACCAAGCTTTTGCTGGAACTGGGGGAGGAGCCTGGCCGTAACGGTCTACTGAATACGCCCAAACGTGTCGCGAAAGCGATGCGGTTTATGACCCAAGGCTATCGTCAGGACATCGATCACTTGCTCAATGGCGCTCTGTTTCCCATCGAGTACGATGAAATGGTGATCGTGAAGGATATCGATTTCTTCAGCATGTGCGAGCACCATTTGTTGCCGTTTTTCGGGAAGTGTCACGTCGGGTATCTGCCGAACAAGAAGGTGGTGGGCCTTAGCAAGATTCCACGCGTGGTCGATGCCTTCAGCCGGCGCCTACAAGTCCAGGAACGCTTGACCGTTCAAATCGCCGAAACGCTCAAGAAAAAGCTGAATGCCCATGGTGTCGCCGTGGTCATGGAAGCGCGGCATCTCTGCATGATGATGCGCGGGGTCGAAAAGCAAAATACCGTCGCCGT
>CAADGJ010000080.1 GCA_900696505.1 uncultured Nitrosospira sp. | reverse complement strand
TGATCGCGTGAAAATACCACAGCGTCGCATCCGCCGTGTGGTAGAGGCCCATCCGCTCTCCTTCGGGGAAGAGATTCGGAATCAATCCATCTTTCACATAATTGGCAAAGGTTCGGAGGATGGCTCGGGCTTCCTGATGGCGCCCGGTACAGAGTGTGAGACCTTCCAAGCTGATCATCGTATCGCGGCCCCAATCCGTGAACCAATGGTACCCCGCGATAATCGTGCGCGCTTCATTTCCGGAGGCACGCGCCAGCGCCTGCTCCTCCAGTCGAGAGCCCGGGGCGACAACAAACTGATCGGCCGCCATGGTCAGCCAACCTTCGATGTCTTCATCCGCTTCGCCTCCCCGTTGGGACAGCAATTTATCCAGGCGTTGGGCCTCTGCCTCAAAAATGGCTTCGGGGTCGAATTCGAGCAGTTCCCACGGTTCCGTGCTGGCAACAAACGCGAGGGGCCGATCCTGCGTAAGGTCCGCCACAAAATAGCCGGGGCTGGCGAGGCTCTCGATATGCTCCGAGCCTCGATCGCGATCGACCCGGTAGGACACATCGACACTCAGCTCGTAATCCGCCACGAACTTCCCTCCGTGGGGACGCAAGCACAATTTTAACGAAGGCGCTCCTTCGCACAGATGCATGTCGTACCGGCCATTCAGGACGGTGAGAGGGAAAGGCGGTCGCTTGGCATCGTGCAATCTCGCATCAAGCATCCGGAAGGTGACGAACGGGCGAAGCCGCAGGCCGACCGGATCACCCTCAAGAAGGCGGTATTCCACGTAGACGGAGTTGTGGCCATAGGGCATGATCACGCGCTTTTCCAGCCGGCGGCCTTTAACCCGGATGCGCCAGACTGGCGTCTGCCGTTCCCGGCTGAAGCCGTCGAATACCGACAGAAGATTGCTTTCCAGCCGGCCATCGGAAAATTCCACACCACTCAAAAAGACCGCATCGCCATCGACCAGCACTTCGTCGTCAAAACGAGGCATCATGACCGTGCGCCCCCAAGGGGCCGGCAGATCAGGCACGAACAGACCGTGGTATCTCCGTGTGGGAGCGCACAACAGGCTTTGCGAGGCATAGCCGCCGAGACCGTTCGTCACCAGCCATTCTCTGGCGAGAAAGGCGTTAGGATCACGGAGCCGCTCCGGAGGGACCGTCAGCACCATCGCATCGGCCATTGTCGTCATCGCGATTCCTCTTCATGCGGGCTCGCCATCGCGGGAGTCTTGCCAGTGTCCTTGGATGTATCGTCCAGAGCGGCGTACAGGAAGGCCGCACCCCCGGGAATTTTCCAGCCGGTTTCGGTCAACGGCTCGATGACTCCCGGTCCTCCGTAACTCGGGGCATCGCTGGACCAGCGAAACGTCCACATACGCCCGCTTGGCGGCGCAAGGAGCGGCTCCGGAGCAGGACGAAAATCCAAGTCGGGCCCCAGATTCACGAGCAGCAAGCGATTATCGCCATGCTGACCGGCATACCGGAGGAGAAACGCCGAAGGCCCGATGACGGCCCCATCCACCCGATCACGCCGCTGTTGTGCGATGACATCGTCTTCCCGACGAAGACGCAACAGGTCTCGATGCAACGCCACGATTCCGGCGTGGCGCTCCCGTTCCGTCCAATCCAATTTCGAGCGCTCGAACATGGCCGGCGCGCTGGGGTCACCGATTGCGTCCTGCGCAGCACTCGACGCATAACTGGGAAACTGAGACAGGAATTGTTTTCGTCCTTGGTGAATGTCGTTCGCTAATTGCCCCGGGGGGAAATCGGTAAAAAATAAAAACGGCGAGGAGGCTGCGAATTCCTGTCCCATGAACAACAGGGGCGTCTCCGGGGCCAAGAGCAGGAGAGCCGTCAGAGCGCGATACACGGATGGACTGACTTTCTGATGTAAGCGATCGCCCCACAACTGATTCGCGATCTGATCGTGGTTCTGCAGAAAAAACACGAACCCTTCGGCCGGCTCTTCCGAAACCACCGTGCCCCGTGGTTTCCCTTGCCACTGATATCGCTGCCCCTGGTAGAGAAACGCCCGTTTCACACAGGAAATGAATTCTTGCGGCGTGCCTCGATAATCGTTGTAGTAGCCCTCGCTGCGCCCGGTTGCGGCCACGCGCACCGTATGGTGGAAGTCTTCACTCCATACGCCGTCGAGCCCCCAGCCTCCTTTCGCCAACGGCTGAATGGTCTGGACCCACTGCGCTTCACATTCGGCGACCAGGATGATGGAACGGGGTCCGGCCGCTTGCCTGGCTGCTTGAGACAATTCCGCGACGACATGCACGGGGCTGGCATCATGAAAGGCATGGACCGCGTCCAAGCGCAATCCATCGACGTGGTATTCGCGGATCCAGTAGCAGGCGTTCTGAATAAAAAAATCACGCACCGGCCCTGAACCGGGGCCGTCGAAATTGATCGCCTGCCCCCATTCATTCGGATACCGATCGGTGAAATACTCAGCGCTGAATGTCGGCAAGTAATTCCCGTCGGGCCCCAGGTGGTTGTACACCACATCCAATATGACGCCGAGTCCACGCCGGTGCGCTTCGTCCACGAAGCGCTTGAAGCTGTTCGCGTCGCCATACACATGGGCCGAGGCATACAGGCCGACGCCATCGTAGCCCCAGTTCCAGCGACCCGGAAATTCCGCCACAGGCATGACTTCGATGACAGTAATGCCGATTTCTTTCAAACCGTCGAGCCGCTCGATGGCAGCTTCGAATGTGCCTTCAGGGGTGAAGGTACCGATGTGAAGTTCGTAGATCACCTGCCCATGCATGGCGACGCCGGGCCACCGGTCATCATGCCAGGTGTATGCGCCGGGGTCGACAATCAGTGATGGGCCGTGGGGTCCCTCAGGCTGGAAACGCGAGCAGGGGGCCGGATAAGCTTGTCCTCCGTCCAGCCGATAGCGATACTGCATGCCCGCCGAGGCCTCGGGGACGAGTCCGGTCCAATACCCATCGGCCTGTTTGGACAACGCGTGAATGACGTTGCGACCCTCTAGGACAACATCGACCCGAGCCGCCCGCGGGGCCCAACAACGAAATCGCACGCCTTTGTCTGTCACCTGCGCGCCCAATGTCAGCCCCTGCTTCTCTTCGCGGCTATGGCTATCCTTCACAAGTTCCGTCTCCGCTTCCGGCTCCGCTTTGCTGACCCCAGCCATACCTAGCCCTCCACTGTCTACAGCCAATCTGAGTGACCTCAGGCGCTCTTACGCCGTGGCGACCGCTCTTTCTCACGAGCAGGGTGTTTGGAATGACCGGACTGTTGAACACTGCGCTTGAGAAGAGCCATCAAATCGACCACCTTGGCGCGACCGGGCTTCTCCCCGCCTTCCTCTTTCCCGGGTGTCGTGACCACTTCCGTTTTACCGGCCTTGATGCGCTTTTCGATCAACCGCATCAAATCTTCATGATAGGTATCTTTGTAGCGCTCGGGTTTCCACGGTTCGGACATTTCCTCGACGAGCTTCATGGCCATGTCCACTTCGCGCGGTGTCACCTGTGCCGACTTTTCATGTTTGGCGGGCAGATCGAGCTCCTTGCTGGAGCGGATTTCGTTGGCATACCGCAGCGTATTCAACACCATCATCTCGCTCCAGGGAATCAATGCCGCAATGTATTGCCGCGTACGGATCACTACGGTGGCGATGGCCGCCTTACCGGTCTTTTTCAACGTCTCGCGCAACAGCGCATAGCCCTTCTCACCATGCTTATCCGGGGCGAGATAATAGGGCGTCTCAAACGACGTGGGGGCAATCTCTTCTGCCCGCACGAAATTGACGATGTCGATCGTTTGTGTCGCTTCCACATTGGCGCGCTTGAAATCCTCATCGGTGAGCACGACATACCGGTTTTTGTCGTACTCATATCCTTTGACGATTTGATCCCACGTGACTTCTTTCCCGCTCTCCTTGTTGTAGCGTTTAAACCCGACCGGCTTCATGTCGCGCCGGTCTAACAGGGTAAGGTCAAAACTGTTCCGGTTTTCGGCCGAGTAGGGCACCACCGGAATATTGACCAGGCCGAAACTGATCGATCCTTTCCAGAGGGAGCGTGGCATGGGGCACCTATTTGTTAGGGGTAGGCCGAGGCGGCGAGGCCTGCATACAAGTGACGCACACATGCGCACAGTTCACGCACAGCACCGGCTCTCCGCACTCGTCGCAGACGAGCAACATCGTGGCCTCGACAAGCTGGCACCCATCCACCCGGCAGGTTGGATCGGCGCAGAAGTGACAATCGTATGGACAGACCATCAATCGATGAATGCTGGTTCTCGTGAGAGCGACCCTGTTCAAGGGCAAATCATTTGAAGATCGAATCATCTCTTCACTTCTACGACCCGACAACTAGGCCCATCCCTAGCTGTTATCTCTGGGGCAGCCCGATAGGCTTGGCCAATATTCACGAGGCCGCTGCCTGCCTTCTGCGCACCATCCTAAGGAGTCCGCCATGCATGATGAACCTGGACGCACAGTTTCCATCTGGATGTCCGAAAACATCCCTCAACTTCCACCTATATCCACTGGCGCGCATGCCGATGTGTGTGTAGCCGGCGCCGGAATTTCCGGCATCACGACGGCCTATTGTCTGATGAAGGAAGGCCGTTCTGTGATCCTCTTGGATGACAGCCAACCGGGAAGCGGCATGACGGAACGAACGACGGCACACCTCTCGAACGCCATCGATTCCGGATATCTGGACATTGAACGTTTGCACGGTCGATCAGGGGCCCGCCTGGCTGCGGAAAGTCATACGGCCGCCATCGACTGGATCGAAAAGACCACCAAAGAAGCCAGGATCGACTGCGACTTTCTTCGGGTGGACGGATATCTCTGCGCTGCCTCTCCGGACGACGCGCAGCACATCAAAGACGAATGGATGGCCGTTTTGCGGGCAGGCCTCAGCGAAGTCGAACATATCACGAGACCAGCCGGCCCCCTGGCCAAGAACGGTCCCTGCCTGCGATACCCGCATCAGGGGCAGTTTCACCCGCTCAAATACCTGGCCGGCCTTGTCAAAGCGCTCCAGACAGGAGGATGCCGGGCATTCAGCGGCGCGCATGTCACCAAGGTGGAAAGCGGCAAACAGGCCCGGGTGGAAACGAGTCAAGGATGCGTCGTCACGGCGGATGCCGTCGTCGTCGCCACCAATACGCCCATCAATAACATGGTGACGATTCATACCAAGCAGGCGGCCTATATCACCTATGTCATCGGAGCGCCGATTCCCGCTGAAGCCATTGAACAAGTGTTGTGGTGGGATATTCAGGATCCCTATCACTACGTGCGGACGCAGCGGCATTCGTTACCCGACGGGCGTGAGGAACTCCTTCTT
>CAADGJ010000079.1 GCA_900696505.1 uncultured Nitrosospira sp. | reverse complement strand
AATAGGAGAACGGGATGGCTGTTCCAGTCTCCCAGATGTATACAGTGACCAAGTACGTGTTGACCCAGAAACTCCGGGGGGTCAAACGGTATCCGCTCGTGCTCATGCTCGAGCCCCTGTTTCGCTGTAATCTCGCCTGTGCGGGGTGCGGGAAGATTCAATATCCGGATCATGTGCTGGATAAGCGGTTAACCCCGGCCCAATGCTGGGCGGCTGCAGACGAGTGCGAAGCCCCGATCATCAGTATCCCCGGCGGTGAACCACTGATCCATCCTGAAATGCCGGAGATCGTGCGCGGTCTCGTCGAACGGAAAAAGTACGTGTATCTCTGCACCAATGCCATTTTGATGGAGCGGAAGCTCGATGAGTATCCGGCCTCAAAATTCTTGACGTTCAGCGTCCACATGGATGGTCTGCGGGATGAGCACGATCTGGCGGTTTGCCGCGACGGGGTCTACGACGTAGCGGTGAAGGCCATCAAAGCGGCGCTGAAGCGAGGCCATCGCGTGACGACCAACACCACGTTGTTCGACGATGCCAACCCGGAGCGCGTACGGAAGTTTTTCGATGAGATGATGGGGCTGGGCGTCGAAGGCATGATGATCTCGCCGGGCTACAGCTATCAAAAAGCCCCGGATCAACAGCATTTTCTGAAGCGGAGCCGGACCACCGAGCTCTTCTCCAAGATTCTCAGCAATCGAAAGCGTGGATGGCAGTTCAACCAGTCGCCCTTGTTTCTCGAGTTTCTCATGGGCAAGCGCCAGTATCAGTGCACCCCTTGGGGAAACCCCACGTATAACGTGTTTGGATGGCAGCGCCCCTGCTATTTGCTGCAAGAAGGCTATGCTTCAAGTTTCCGTGAGCTCATGGAGAAGACCGATTGGGACTCCTACGGCACCGGGCGCAATGAAAAGTGCGCGGATTGCATGGTGCATTGCGGGTATGAGGCGTCGGCCGTGGAGGACACCTTCGGGTCGCTGTCCGGGTTTACGAAGACCGTTAAGATTACCCTCATGCCGAACGCTCGATAGCCGGTCGCAATCGGTATGAGAGTCGCTATGGTGAGGTGTTCGGTCGCGAGCCGGCCGAATGCTTCACCGTCACCCTGTGTAAGACGAGAAGATTATGACTGACGCGAAGTACCACGCGCCGGAGCCCGGCAGCCTTGAAGGCCGGGTCTTTCGGCCGACATCTCTCATTGATCTGAGCGAGGCGATCGAACTGGCGTTTGATTACCGCGGAGATATCACGGTCGACCTGAAATCCGGCGGGCAGGTCACCGGCTACCTTTTTAATCGAACCGCGACGGGAGATCAGCCGACGATCGAAGTATTCCCTTCTACCAGCAGTGGGACCATGACCATTCCCTATTCAGAGGTGATGGCTATTGCCTTCACAGGGGAAGACACGGCCACAGGAAAATCCTGGGAAGCTTGGATTGCCAAGAAGGAGTCGGAGCGACAGAAGGATATCGATCGGGCTGCCGCGGAAGCCAAATCGCGCGGTCATCTCTGAGCGGTTGTCTTCTTGATCCGCTACGCATTTCTCGTGGTGTGCCGTCCACATTCTCCTCTGCGTCAGTCGCGCGACTTTTCTTCACGCGCAGCCGCAATTTCCGGTGCGTATTTCCTCGTTGATCCCTCCGTTTGACTCCATCCATTTGTTGACAAAGAGGGGGGGCTATGCTAGAAGAGTCGGCCTCAAATTTGGGGCGAGTCCGTGTCGAGGAAGCCTCTCGTAAACAGGCTCTGGGCGAGATGTTTGTGAGGCCGAAAACCAGTCCGGCACGGATCGAACGTATGCGGGGGCGGAGAGAGATTAGTAAGAATACCGCCCGGCATGTCGTGCTTGTTTGGGGATTGATCGCGACGCTCTGCGTGCCGTCGGTCCTGTTTGCGAGTCACGCTGCCGACCATCGATTCACCGTCGAAGGGTTTGTGTGCGGCAAAGACGGCAGGCCGGCTGTCAATGTCGAGGTGCTGGTCAAGGATACGCGGATCACCGTCGGCCAGACCGTGACGACTGATGGCGACGGGTACTATAAAGTCACTCTGCATCTGCATAATGATAATGTCGGCGACCCGCTGTTAGTCGAAGCGGCCGGGGAGCAGAAGAATTCGAAAATCCAGTTCGACCCGAACGATCTGGAAACTGAACGTAAGCTTCGAATCGATTTCGGTAGTGGGTGCGAGCGCGATCTTGGTCCTCCGCAGTGGTTGTTGTACGGGCTGGGGATCGCGGCTGTTGCTATTGTGGGATGGATTGGGCTAAAGATCTCCCGCAAGCGGATGCGAGAAGAGCAGCGGCGAAAGAAGGGACAGGGCAAGCGGCAGAAATAGGGCACGGTCCGTGGGGCATTGTTCCTCGCCGGATCGAATAGCAAGAAGTAGGCGGGGAAGTCCAAACGTGACCTCGTTGTATTGTGAGTCTTGACGCTTTTGCTGTGGCTGCTCGTGGCGCCGCAGGGAAGCGTCTTTTTTTTCTGTCGATGGCAATAGGTGTCTGCGCGTGAAGCGGCGCAGACATGAAGAAAGGAGCGGGAACTTTTTTATGAAACACGCAGGCATGACGAGATTGGCTCTGATGGTCGGCATTCTTGGGTTTGGTTTTGGCGTTGTCGGGTGCGGTGGCGGCGGTGAAGGCGGCGGCGAGGGTCCGGTTGTTCCGCCACCCCCTGCTCCTGCCGAGTATGCCGACAAGCACATGCCTGCCGGCTGGTGGACGGATCCGAAGATCCTTGAAGAGGGCAAGGAGTTGTACATTGGCGGTAAGAATCCCGACGTCAATTGCGCGAGCTGCCATGGTAAGGATGGGAAGCCGGTCAAGGCCGGTGCCCGCGACTTCCGTAACGGCGATCGTATGAAGATGTATTCGGATTCCGTCTGGTTCTGGCGCATCTCCGAGGGCGTGCCGAATACGAAGATGAAGCCGTGGAAGAGCAAGTTGTCCGAAGAGGATCGTTGGAAGATTTTGGCGTTTGAGCGCTCGTTCGGCTTGTCCGGCAAGGGTTGGGATGCCAATAAGAAGGATTGGGTGCCTGCTGACCAGGTGAAGTAATTCGCCTCTGGGTTAGTTCGAGTCATGGGTCAAGCGGTAGGAATGAGGAGGAGCGGCGAGACATCATGAAAATCTGGCAGCGCTGTTTGTTGGTTATGTTCGCGCTAGTGGCGGTATTGGGAGGAGTGGCCTATGCCCAGGCTCCCAGTGCGCCCCCCGTGGAGTTCCCTTACACCGGGAATCGCACGGCGGTATGGATCGTCGCTCAACTCCACATTCTTTTTGCCGGGTTTATTTT
>CAADGJ010000078.1 GCA_900696505.1 uncultured Nitrosospira sp. | reverse complement strand
TTTTCCGTCCAGCCAATGCCTGTCATGCTGAACATGAAGGAATAACTCTGTCGGTCCGGGAACTGCAGGTAGTACAGTCCGAGCGACCAGCACTTACATGGATTTTGATAGAGCGCCACCACATCAAATTCCGGGCTGCGTCCGCCTTTCACATCGTAATATCCCTTGGCGCCGATGGTCCACCCCCAGGGCGTCCGGAATCCGCCGCCGGCCGTCGCGAATTGAATTTCCTTGGTGGGGGCATAGACTTCATTGAAGGAAACCGGATTCCAAATATCTCCGCGGCGGACTCGATTGCCGTCATGACTGAACCGTTGCCCGACCTCAAGGTACCAGTAATTCGATTGCTGCACTCGCAGGTCGGTATTCCACTGGCTGAACGTCCCCCGATACGGGTCCAAAAACGCATCCACCTGTAGATAGGAATTTGTCGGCGGCAACATTTGTCCGCTCGTCACGTTCTTTCCGAGCGCTTCGTTGATGCCGGGGGGACGAAAAAACTCCGGTGCCGTGTTCCCGATCACCGCGCGCATCCACACATCGGACATCTTCCGGCCCTGCACATCTACCGTCGCCGGCTGCAAGGGCTGTGTCAGCGACCCCAGGAACGGCAATACGCCGGGAGTAAATTCTCGCGCCCGCGTCTGCACCGCTCCTACGTGATAACTTTGCGCCACGGTCAGATCCAACCAATTAAAACTCTGCCCATTGAGCTGTTGCTCCAGGAGCTTCGTACGCAGCGCATAGGTCAGCAAATTTTTCTTCGGAATGTCGTCGATCTGATCGATCTGCGCGATCTTGCTTTGATCGCTGCCCGGGACGTATTCATAAATCACGCTTGGTTCGATCGTGTGAAGGAAGCTTCCTCCCTCCCCGCCTGTGTACCGCCGGCTCAACTTCGAGGTCGCATCCATTGCGGCCCAGAATGTCTCGCGATGCAGCGGACTGGCCTCCTGAATCCCGCGCGTGTAATAGAGTTCCTTGAACTTGAAATGCGGGGTCAATCCGATCACATGCCCGACATCCATTACATCCGTCGTCACTCCCGGCATGAAATCCATGCGATTCACCGCGAAACCCTGTTCGCGATAGAAGTTCACGAAGTTCGTGTCGAGGTTGAGGAGAAACGGCATTCCGAACGGAGACGTGTTGGGCAGGACGTACCCCACCTCGGGAAGGCGCTGAAAGGTATCTGGGCCGCCGGAATTCAACGGCTGCAGATATTGCCCGAGAAAATAGGCGCTCCCATACGGCAGTCGCTGCGTGGCCAGCAACGCCGATTCACCGCTGGGCGATGCCCGTTGCGCGCCTGAATTGCTCAATTGCTGGAGGTATTGCCGGTCTGAGACGAACGAAGCCTGTCCGCGCACCAGGAGTGTGTCCGTTACCTGCTGGACATGCTGGCCGCTGATTAATCCGCGCAGACGCCGCTCATCCGAACTGACCTGATCCACTCCCGACACATTCGGCAGCTTGGTCTGCTGCAGGAAACTGGCAAACCACTGCCCGCTCGATCGCCGGTCCAGATAATAGCGATAGGTGAAATCGCTGCCGTAGCCCAGATTGTTGTAGTACGACGGCGCGATAGTGAGATCCTGGCTGGGGTTGATCGCCCAGAAGTATCCCTGCTGATAGTGCAAGCCGAACCGGTTATCGTAGCCGGGCGTCGGAATGAGAAACCCGCTATGCCGGTTGCTCAGTGGGTACGTCAGTGTTGGTACCGGAATGATCGGCGTATCGTTCGCACAGAGCCACGCCCGCTTCATCCCGATGCTCTCTCCCGCATTCACATCGAGATCCTCGAAGGTAAATCGCCAGGCCGGCACTTCGCCCTCCTTGGCATCGCAATTGGTAAACGTACCTTCCTTGATGCGGTAGTGATCCTCCGACAACCTTCGGATACTGCGGCCGGTAAAAAATGAATTGCTTGGCCGGATAAACATCGACCCGTTGGCGACGATGCCGGCTTCGGTATTCACATTCAATTCCAGCCGTTCGGATTTGAGATCGGAACTCGCGTCCCAGAAATGCACACGGCCCGTTGCCGTCAACGTGCCAGGCAAGGCATTGATCGTCACATGATCGGCGGTCAGCCGTAAATTCCCTTGGGTCACCACGACGGATCCGTCCGCCTCATACACTTCACGCTCTTGGAGATGATCGATGCGCTCAGCGGTGACCGTCAGAGGCTGGTTTGTCGGTGAAACGGTGGTGACGGTCGATTCCCCCCACGCCGAGGGCGCGAATAGCGGAAAGAGACCGAAAAGAATGGAAATGGAGAGGATGCACGGAAAGCGGCTGAACAGGCGCTGCCACGTTGAAACCGAATAACCGTCTCGCCCCATCTCAACCACGAACAGGCGAGAGGGAGTCCCCTCGAAGAAGGGCCTTGATCTCGCCGACCAGCATCAAGGAGCCCGTGACACAAACCACGTCGGACGCAGCGGCTGAATGCTTGGCCATGGCCAAGGCATCCGAAGGGGTCGGCGCAACTTGCGCAAACGGTGCGTCGTGCTCAAGCAACAGACGAAGTTCCGACCCTAGAGCGGCACGTGGAAGGTCCGCCTGAGTCAGAATCAGCGTATCGATCAGCGGCAGCAATGGCGCCAGAAATTCGCGCGGATGCTTATCACGCATCATTCCCACGATTAGACAGAGCCGCGCGGCGGGTCTGACACGCTTCCATTCGGATAGATATTCAGCGAGGACCGTCGCAGCCGCCGGATTGTGGGCTCCGTCTACCATCACCGTCGGCTCCTGGCCGACAATCTCCAGCCGCCCCTCCCACGCCACCTGCTGCAGCCCTGCTCGTACGGACGTCTCCGTCACTGTGACACCGCGCTCATGAGCCAGCTCGATCAGCGCCAGAGAGCAGGCCAAATTGTCGAGTTGAAATCGACCCTGTAAGGGACAACTGAGGTGATCTAGCCGCAGTCCGAAACCTGTGTATCCGCAGTCAGTCGGCGAGGATCCTTCACAGCGGAAGTCCCGATCGAGACGAAGGACCGGAGCGCCTACTGTCGAGGCGCGCTCTTCGATTACTCGAGAAGCCGGCTCACCAATTCGACCCAACACTACCGGCACTCCCGGCTTGATGATCCCGGCTTTTTCCATCGCAATAGCTTCAGTCGTCGAGCCCAGATAGGCCTCATGATCGAGTCCGATCGTGGTGATGGCGGCTGCGAGCGGCTCCACGACATTCGTGGCGTCAAACCGTCCTCCCAAGCCCACTTCGAGCACAACGACATCCACCTGACATTCCGCGAAATGGTGAAACGCGAGCGCCGTGGTGAACTCAAAAAATGTCGGAGCCAGATCCGGCGCGGAAGCCGCGCGCAACAATTCGACGCCATGGATGACGCGCGACTCGGGAATCATCTCGCCGTTGACGCGAATGCGCTCGCGAAAGTCGATCAAATGCGGCGAGGTATACAGTCCCACCCGATGGCCGGAGGCCTGCAAAATCGAGGCAGTCATCGCGGCAGTCGAGCCTTTGCCGTTTGTTCCGCCGATGTGCAACACGGGGTATCGACGATGCGGATCGCCTACCCGCGCGAGCAACGTGCGAATCGTTTCGAGACCTAATTTAATCCCGTGCAGTTGCAAGCCATACAAAAATTGCACGGTAGCGGGATAGGTCATCGGGGCCACGCGAGACTCACATTGCATGTTGACGTCGAAGCTCACCAGGATGCGGAAATGATCGTCCGGGAAGACCGTGGCGAACACGGAGCGAGACCGAACGGTGCTGGTACCTTACACGACCGCATAGAGCGGGAACATTGCCGGTAGACTGTTTTCGCATCCTGTTAGAAATGACCGACCAGGGTGCTGACCGCCTCTTTCAGTTGCTTGCGCTCGACGATCATGTCGATCATCCCATGGTCGAGCAAAAACTCCGCCCGCTGGAACTGGTCCGGCAATTGTTGCTTGATCGTCTGCTCAATGACGCGCGGGCCGGCGAATCCGATCAGCGCTTTGGGCTCGGCAATAATCACGTCGCCGAGCATCGCGATACTTGCCGTCACGCCGCCGAAGGTCGGATCAGCCAGAATCGAGATGAAAGGTAGTTTGGCCTCGCCCAATTTCGCGACCGCTGCGGACGTTTTCGCCATTTGCATCAACGACAGGATCCCCTCCTGCATACGGGCTCCGCCGGAGGCCGTCACGAGGATCAATGGCATCCGCGCTTCTAAGGCGCGATCGACCGCGCGGCAGATTTTTTCACCCACCACAGAGCCCATACTGCCGCCCATAAACCCGAAATCGAACACGCAAAGGGCGACCTTTCGTCCGTTGATGACACCCTGGCCGATGACCATGGCGTCCTTCCGACCCGTCTTCTCCTGCTGTGCCTTAATCCGGTCTTTATAGCTGCGGGTGTCCTGAAACTGCAGCGGGTCCTGCGGCTCGAGCTCGGGATCCCACTCTTTGAACGTGCCGAGATCAACCAACAGATTGATGCGTTCGATGACCGAGATGGGAAAGTGATAATCGCACTTGGGGCAGACCTTATTGTTACGATCGACCTCCTTGCGATACACGATCTCCCGACAATGATTACACTTCAGCCACATCCCCTCCGCCGTTTTCGAGCGTTTGGGTGGCTCTGCTTCCTCAGTTTTTCCTTTTTTAAACCAAGCCATCTCTGCTCACCTATAGTACAAGGGTTTGGCCCTCTTCAAGCGCGGTCAAATGTCGAATGCCGAGTCCTCCGAGTTCCTGCCGGATCTGTGCTCGAAACCGCGGCTTCAAATGGTAGGCATAGACCGGCACCTCCGGTTTCGCAAGCTTGGCAAACTCCTCGGCCAGCAATGCCGGCGTGAGGTGTTTCGCCACTCGTGCCAATTCGGCCATCTCGTCGGAAAACGAACATTCGATAAATGCCGCCTGCAATGCATCCACATCCCCGGCCGCTTGCCAGAGCGCGTCCGTCTGATAGGTGTCACCGCTAAACAGCACCGTCCGTCTCTGTTCGCGGATCAGAAATCCCACCGTCGGGACCACATGGTTCACCGGAATCGGCGTCACTCCCAGACCGCACAACAACGTCTCCTGCCCCGGGAGAAGTTCACGGGACACAAACACCGGCTTCACAGGATCGGGCAACCGGAAAAAATCCGGATAGACCGTGCCGTTAAAAATGTGCCGACGCAACCCGTCCAAAACTTCGGGAATCGCCGCGATGACGACCGGCTCCTCGATCTCACCGACCAGGTTATCGGCCAGTGTCGGCAACTCGCGAATATGATCAAAATGCAGGTGGGTCAAGAGGACCAGCCGGATCCGCCGCTGCTCTTCCAGATAGAGCCGGGATCCGACGGTTCCCGCATCAACTAGCAATTCCTCATTGATCAGAAAGCCGCAGGTCCCGCACTGAACCGGACCATTCTCACCCGGAACAAGCTGCCCCGAACCATGGCAACCCAATACACGTACATTCATGGCCGAGGCTCTCCGGACGTGCCCCGGCGTGTCAGCATGTTTTTACGATATTGTAGACGAGTCCTCCGCACTGGGCGGCAGAATAACATACCTCTGAAAAAGGCGCACACAGATTTACATAGGTCATTCGTTACCGAGGCGTGTCATGGAAAAAGGCAGTGCGGGCAGGAACGCGGAAGATCTGCGACGAAACGAAGTGGCTAGGACCAGCCAACGCCTAACCCGATTCGGATCATCATCATCACCCCCAGGCCGATGCTGGCAAGGCAGGCGAGTCCCTGCACCATCCAGTAGGCACGAGGACCGACCGTCACGGAATAGATCACCGGCAGACTGAGTACCGCCCCGACACCCACCATCCCGAGAATGGACCCAACACCGAACACCACGATATAGCCGATCCCCTGGGCCATCCCCGTCACCGTCGACAATACGACCAACATCAACGCCGCCGAACCGGCCAATCCATGTGCCATCCCGATCGCCAGAGGCCGCAACGAGCCCTGATACCAATGCCCGTGTGTGTGATCCGCCTGCAAGTGGTGACTGTGGAGATGGACGTGCGGCCGGCCCCCATGCTCATGGGTGTGTACATGCCACCGCTCACGATAGACCCGGCGGGCCAAGAAAAGCCCCAGCGCCACGAGCATGCCTCCGACGGCAAATTCGAACAGATTCGCCATGGATTCCGGAATGGTGAGGTTCAACGCCAGCAAGAGGGTCCCGACGCACAACAGCATCAGCGTGTGGCCAAGGCCCCAGAAAAACCCGATCGCCGTAGACGCCTGTACGGTAGGACGTTCTGCCAGGACAGTGGAAAGCGCGGCAAGGTGATCCGCGTCCAGGGCGTGACGAAGCCCCAGCACGAATCCAAGACTCAGGATAGTCAGCGTATGAGGATCAAACATCGACTGCTCCAGGAGAGGGTCATCAGCGGATCCGGCAGCGGGAGCAGCACACACTGGCGGTCATCCCCCACGCGCATGCATTTCCAGGTGGGGATCTTCTCGGAGCCGATTAATTTCAATGAGGCGCTGCTCACGCAACCCTAACACCTCCAGCGCTTTGCGCTCTTCGGCGCCACGATCCGCCCGACCTTCCCAGGCCGCGATGATCAACGCTTTCAATTCGTCCCGGGTTCGGCCCTGCCGGAGCGGTGCACGGAGATCGAGCCCGTCTTTCGCATAGAGACAGAGATACCACATCCCGTCGGCTGTCAACCGGCTGCGATCACAGGCACGGCAAAAGGGTGTGGTCGTCGAGGGAATGATGCCGAAGATGGTGCCATCCGGAAGCACAAAACGCTCCGCCGGCGCAGCGCTGTTCTCAACCACCGGCTTGACGCCGCCATAGTGGCGGCTAACCAGTTCGAGCATCTCCGCCTTCGACAATACTTGCTTCATGGACCAATCGGTGGCGCCGCCGACATCCATATATTCAATGAATCGGACTTCGCCGCCGACCGTTTTGCCATATTCGATCAGGTCGATGAGTTCGTCGTCGTTGTACCCCTTGATGACGACGGTGTCGAACTTCAGCGACGGAAACCCGGCTTGCACCACCGCTTTAATGCCGTCAAACACCTGGTGATGGAGATCCCGCTTGGTCAGAGTACGGAATCGGTCCGCACGGAGGGTATCGAGGCTGATGGTCACGCGATTCAGACCGGCGAACGAGAGATCGGCGGCCTGATCAGCCATGAGAACGCCGTTGCTGGTGAGGGCAATCTCCGTGATCCGTCGATTTTCCGACAGCTGCCGGACAAATCGGGGCAGGTCCCGCCGCAACAGCGGCTCCCCACCCGTCAGACGAACCTTGTCTACCCCGAGCTCGGTAAAGACTGCAGTGAGCTCCGCCATCTCCTCAAAGGTCAGAATGGTATCACGCGGCAACCAGGCGTAATCATCCTCCGGCATACAATACTTACACCGAAGATTGCAGCGGTCCGTCACGGACAGGCGCAGGCTGCGGAGCGGACGTCCCAGCCGGTCGTATATCGTAGGAACGAGTGTATCGGGCGTGTGGTCCATAATATGTCGAGGACGCGGGCCTCTTTCCCTATTGCTGTCGGGATAGGCTAAGGGTGCTCCTCGACCCACACCTCGCCTTCCGGAGTGTGCTCGAGTTTCCAGATCGGGGTGATTTGCTTCAATTCATCAATGGCCCACTTACAGGCCTGAAAGGCCTCGGCTCGATGCTCCGCACCGGCAATAATCAATACAATGTTATCGCCGATGCCGATCTCGCCATATCGGTGCAAGATCGACAGTTCGATGATCCCGAAATCCTTCAGCGCGCGTTCACGAATCTCCCGCAATTTTTTCTGCGCCATGCCCTCGTAATGCTCGAAGGTAATGCCGTCGACATCTTTCCCCTTCGACCGGTCTCTGGCAGTCCCCAGAAAGATCGCAATGCCGCCGATGCGCTTGGAACGAGCGCGGACACGGCGGAGTTCTTCGTCGATCGAGAAATCTTCTCGCTGCACCCGAACCAGCATCGCCTCGTCGCCGGTAACGGGCTGGTCGGCTTTCGTGACCTGTTCAAGACTCATCGATTCTCTCCCTCCGGTTTCCCGTTGGCTCTGCGGAAAGGATGCTCAACAAGCCTGTCCGGCAAGGCCGCAGCGCGCACGGAGGCGAGGCGTACCTTTGAGTACGTCGAGCCGACGCGCAAAGCGAGCACGCCGCTGGCAGGCTTGTTCAGCATCCGGCACTTCCACCGGCAAACGGCGGCAACAAAGCAATTTCATCCCCATCACGCACTTCAAGATCCTCATGCGCGATATCCTGATTGACCGAAACGAGCACTTTTTTATTGTGGAGCAACTCACCGATCTTCGGGTAGGCGGCTTCAATCACAGACACCAGGTCTTTCACCCGTCGGCCATCCGGCAGGGCCAGAGACAAGGCACCTTGGTTTCCCGCCAACATTTTCGTCATGCCGAAGAGTCGAACCGTTACCATGTCACGCCCCTTACACTGGAACCGGACGTTGATAGGTGCCGGACTTGCCGCCCGACTTCGTCAGCAGACAGATGTCGCCGAAGCTCATGCCCCGATCGACCGCCTTGCACATATCATATATCGTCAACGCGGCCACCGAAGCGGCCGTCATGGCTTCCATTTCAACGCCCGTCGGGCCCGTAGTCTTGGCGGTAGCACTGATCACGATCGAGCAGCGCCCCTCACGGTCCCGTTGAGCGATTTCCTGGAACGAAATATCGACGCTCGTCAACAAAATGGGGTGACACATCGGAATGAGATCCGGGGTCTTCTTTGCCCCCATGACGCCGGCCACCTGGGCGACAGACAACACATCGCCCTTCGCGATCTTTCCTTGCTGAATTTTTTCAAGGGTTTCCGGTTGGAGGAAGACGATGGCCTGCGCGGTGGCCAGGCGCTCGGTCGAGGCCTTTGCCCCGACATCGACCATCCGCGCCCGCCCCGATTCGTTGAAATGCGTAAAGTCGGCCATTCTTTATGCCAAATCAGCTGGTTGTCGCATCAAAACCGCCAAATTATAGGAGCCGGGGAAAATGGGAGTCAAGCGACATCCGACCGATGCCCGCACCTCGTCAACGAGATCGAGCGCGTTGAAGGGCAGGCGAGTATCTGGTCCGAGCGGAATCAAGGGGGAAGGAACAGAATTCAATCAGACAAAGGACTGCGGGAGGGAAAACCATCGATGACAGACATGAAACCGGGAGATTGCTGGCAAACCTATCTCCGGGACGCCCAGGACCGGCCGACGAAGGCCGAGAGAAACATGGCGAAGGCGGTAAAATAGCAACGCATTCCGAGAGACTGGCGCATGCTTCACTCCTCAGGCCGTCATCGCTGACAGCCTTGGCCGAATGAATGTCACCTCGCGTTACAACAACGGCAATTACTGACGCAACAGTCGTGCCTATAATTTACAGAAGGAGAAATGGGTGACTTACTGATGCCTTGCTCAGAGGCGATGCGATTTCCCTGAATCCTTCCATGCGATTGGACCGGTGCGATCGTTTTCCCCAGACCATTTGTCCGAATTGAAATGGCACCTGGCCCGTCATCCCTGTGACGACCCGTCAATCGCAGCCATGACACGGTGACGATTCCAGATAATCAGTGTGACAGGCCATGAATCGGTTGACGGATTCAGGCTCACCTCTTCATGAGACAAGAATGATTTCGACCATGCAAACGCGCGGCAGAATCGAGTAGAGTGGGCATTACTCGTTTGCCATTTGGGAGGACGCATGCCGATATCGAGACGACCGGAGTTGGAGAAGGACAATCCCGTGGCCCCGCAGATTTATGTCGGGCCGAGAAGAAAGCGGGCACTGGCTCGCAAGACTTTGTCCGAACTCCAGGCACCGGCGGACGAAATGGCCACCAGGCTGCAACGCTTGGTGGAGGCGGCAGAACAATTCGTGCACAGCATGCCGCCGGTGCAGGAGACGGACAGGGAGCGGCATGCGCTGCTCGAGGCAATTTCTCAAGCCCAAGGTTGCCTGCCTATTGAAGACACCGCCGCCAGCCGTTTGCGGCAGGCATCACATACCCGCTAACCAAAGAACAACGGGGGCAGCCACCGGTGTGACTACCCCAAGGAACAATACCGATCCATTCGCAATTCACGAGGCCCGCGGGATGTTCAAAAATCCCGTCCAGCAAGGCCGCAACGAGGGAAGAGGTGAGACGTACTCGAGCCGTACGTTGATCCTCTGAACGACGTGAGAACGAAGCTGGCGGGATTTTTCAACATTCCGCTATGACACTTGCTGAATGGCTGACAAAAGCCACTTCCCGGCTCCAAACCGCATGAAGGTCCATACCTCCGTTGTTTCGATCGGCAGCTCAGCGTTGCCCTCCACAATGTAGCCCTGTTCGCCCGGCTGCTTCGCCAGAGAGATGGTGTAATCCTTGGCTCTCCAGCAGAGACTGACCGTCGCATATTGCGTCGCACCTTCACTCCACGATTCACGGACTTCCGCCTGTCCCAAGACCACATCTTCCACGCGATTCGCGACTCCTTCACTGGCCTGCTCGGCCAGCCCGGTGCTGAAATAATCCAGCATTTCCGGCGTCACGATGCGACGCAAGCCGGCGAGGTTCTGGTGACTCCAGGCGGTTTGAACATCGATCAGCGCTTGTTGAAACGCCGCCTTGTCTGTTGAAGTCATCTCCTCTTCAACAGCGGCCGCCCCGAATCCTGCACGCGATGATTCGGCCAGCAATGAGCCGCTCGCGACACTGGTTCGCGAAAGCCCAGAAAAATTCGGCGCCGGTGTACGCCGCGACCGCATATACCACCAGAGTGCACCGCCACCCATCACCATCAACAGCAGCAACATGCCGCTTGAGCCTGCCCCTGCGGCGGCCTGTTCGCCCTCACCACCTTCCGTCGTGCGGGCACTCGTGTCGGTCGCACCAAAAATCATGTGCCCGAGCCACGTTCCGGCAAGACCGCCGGCAATGCCGGCGAGAAGCGGATTGCGTTGAAACCATGACGGTTGCGCAGCGGGAGCGGGCCTGGATGCAGTCGAAGGGTTGCCCGCCATCGAAGGCGGCGGGGTGGCGGAAGGCCTGGCTGTCGTGGATTGTTCGATGGGCTTGGCCCCATTGTCCTGATAGGTGCGCGATCCACGACTGCCCATGCTTCCTGAAGATCCGCTTCGTGACCCGCTGGAAAATCCTCCCCCTGATCCCCCTCGCGCCTTCGCAAAAGAAATCGTCGGCACGCCGACCAACACAAGCACGAGACACGCGGCTATGAGTTTGGTTGTATGCAAGTGACTATCCTTTCCTTGGACGATCGAATCGTACTGATGATTGTGTCATCCTACCAGGCCTGAACGGCGAACACCAACCGGTCATCCTGCCTCTCAACGAAGACATGACGGCTGATCGTTCGATACAGTAGCCTGCCCGTAGGGCCTCTCGTCAATAGCATCTGACTGCGAAATGCGCAGAGAAAGGTCGTGGTCGTGAAACAAGGGTATCGGCTGATCGTCGTGGATAAAGATGGGGTGCTGGTCTCTGAATTCCAACTGACTGCGCAGGCCCTCGCCGCACCGGAAACATTTGTGGCTGCGATCAAGGAGTCAATCGAAGAAATCGAGGAGGAGGACACCTAATCATGTGGTTCATCGCCACATCTCGTCCCGATCCATGAGCGTCACCGGACGGCCACAATACCAGTATTTCCCACGAAGCTCCGTTGACAGATTTCGGCGTAACGATTACCGTACCGCCATCATTTGCTCTTCATCCGAACCTATCAAGACATGGAGCCAGCCGACCAAGGAGGTACGTATGGCCAAAACCACCACAGCATCCGCTGCAAAGCCGAAAGCCCTCTCGTTACACATCGGCCTCAACGCCGTGAGTCCCGCCGCTTATGGCGGCTGGAGCGGTGAACTGGCCGCCTGTGAGTTCGATGCCAAAGACATGGCCGCCATCGCCAAATCGCAGGGCATGAAATCCACCGTGCTGCTGACCAAACAAGGCACCCGCGCCAAAATGCTGGCTGCGATGCGAAAAGCCGCGAAGCAGCTCAAACAAGGCGATCTGTTTTTTCTGACTTATTCCGGCCATGGCGGTCAGGTGCCCGACGTGACAGGAGAAGAAATCGACAAGCAGGATGAGACCTGGTGTCTGTACGACGGCCAACTCATCGACGATGAATTGTACTTCGAACTCAGCCGCTTTGCGGCGGGCGTGCGAATCCTTGTGTTGTCGGACAGCTGCCATAGCGGTACGGTCACCCGCGCCGTCCCACCGCCGATTGATCGGACGAAAGTGACGGGACGCTCGAAAATGATGCCCCCTGCCGTCGCCATTCGGACGTACCGGGAACATCAGGCGTTCTACAACAAATTGCAGCATGACGTGGCGAAAGCCGCCGGCAAGGCCGGGACGACGGATCCGGACAGCGTGCTGGCCCAACTGGCCGTGAGCCCCCGCCTCACGGCCATCGCCAAAGAATTTCATCCTGCCGTGATTCTCATTTCAGGCTGCCAGGACAACCAAACGTCCATGGACGGCGACCACAATGGCGCCTTTACCGAACAGGTGCTGAGGGCGTGGAACCACGGGAACTATCGGGGGAACTATGCCAAATTCCATGCGGCAGTGAAGGCGGGGCTGCCCGCCAGCCAGTCGCCCAATCTGTTTACGCTCGGGGCGGCGGCGCGCTTTCTCCGGCAACAGCCATTCAAAGTATAAGAGAGCTCGGCGCGCGACCGGCCATCGCACAGGAGGGTAGGCTCATGACGATGAGACACTTCGTGCACATCGCAGCGATCATCGGCGTCCTGGCCGTATCCGGCTCCACTGAGGCCGCGGAATTGGCCGGCGCGTGGAAAGGGGTCCTGAGCAGCCCAGACGGCAGCCGGGCTGAAGTCCAAATCGACTTCAGTCCGCAGGGCCTCCCTCTCTACTCCTATACCAACAACAAGGGCGTCACACGCCAGGTGGAATTGTCACACGTCGGGCAAACGATTGAATACGTGCCACCAGGTGGCGGTGTGCAACGGATGGCTGTGAAGCGTTTCGAACAGGGCCCGGGGCGTGTGTCGATCAGTATTATCGGCTCGTTCGAACGCGCCAGTCAGGGGTATATGGACCAACGCCAGGAAGCCGCCTTGTTTGAGTACACGCTGGTCCCCGAGGGAATGAAGATGCGCGTGACGACGCGGACCGCCTC
>CAADGJ010000077.1 GCA_900696505.1 uncultured Nitrosospira sp. | reverse complement strand
TGAGTTTGGACGGGAAACTGGAATACTCCAAGTCACTCGATCAATGTGTGGAGGGCCGCGGGACTCAGACCCTGGTGGTACGGTGCAAGCGCACCTATCCTCATGGCGGTCAACGTGATGCCTATTATGGGAATAGTGAGGTGGGTGATGGCACAGGCACTCGATGATCTGCTGGATTCCCTCGAAGATCCGGATGATGCAACTCGTGAAGAAGCGGCCAAGGCCTTGGCGCAGTTGGCGAACCCGACCACGCTGGACGCGCTGATCGGCGCCTGCGGCGACGAGTATTGGTCTGTGCGTACGCGCGCCGGCTGGGGTGTCGCCAAAATCGGCGGCCCGAAGGCGACCGAAGCGCTGATTGCACTCTTCAACGATCCCATCATGGAAGTTCGCAACGAAGCGGTCGCCGCCGTGGTGTCTCTGGGCGTGGGACACCTCGATCGGCTTCTTGTGGCGATGAAGGACGAACGGTGGCGTGTCAGGGAACATGCGGCGAAAGCCTGTGGGGACCTTCGCGATGCACGCGCGGTTGATGCCTTGATCTTTGCGTGTCGGGATCGCGACGGTGCGGTGAAAAGCGCGGCGGCGGAAGCGTTGGGAAAAATTGGCGACCCCAAAGCCATTCCTGCCTTGATCAAGTTGTTCCGGGATTCCTCGAAAATTGTGCGTGAGACCGCCGGCATCGCGCTGGTCGCAATTGGACAGCCATCCGTCGACCTGTTGCTTGAAACGATGAAGGACAAGGATTTTGTGGTGCGTTGCCATGCAGCCCGGGCATTGGGTGGGATGACGACGGACTATCAAATCGGCCGGAGTTGGGTGCGTGAACCGCGCGTTGTTGATGCGCTGATCGAAGCCCTGAAAGATCCGGACCGGGCCGTGCGCGAAGATGCCACGATTGCCTTGGGCATGATCGGTGACCCCCGCGCGATCGATGGGTTGCTCGAAGCCATGAAAGATGGCGCCGTGAAGCGTCATGCCATCGCGTCGCTCGGCATGATCGGTGACCCGCGGGCTCTTCCCGCGGTGCTGGCGGCGCTCAAGGGCAAAGGTGTTCGTCAGGATGGGACGCCCACCCCGGGGTGTATCGTCAGTGAAGACGCGTTTATTAAGGAAGCAGCTGCGACCGCACTTGGACATTTCCGCGATCCCCGTGTGATCCCCGATCTCATCATGCTGTTGAAGGATGGCGTGTTGCGCGAAAAGGCTGCCGCAGCGTTGGTGTTGATCGGCGATTCGGCCATCGAGCCGCTGATTTCATTCCTGTACGATCCGAAGGCCTCCGAAGTTGAAGCCGAAGGCGAGCGGGTGCTGTCTTACGCGTCGGTGCGGTTGACCGCGAAGGATTCCCTGCGGTTGCTGGTCGTGGAAACGCTGGAGCACCTGGGATGGACGCCTCCGGATGAAGAAACCTCGGTGGATTCCAGCCAGGCCGACAATCTTCGTGTCGATCGGCCGTTGGGAGATATCGGTCGCTTCGGTCCGAGCGGAGATTTTGCGAAAGGATCGGTGCGGTAATTCTCGGCGTTCTCTCGCGGGGTGCCTGGCCTGTTGAGAGCTTCCGGCGTCCCCGCGTCTCTTCCTCTCCGTTTCGACCAGCGTGCGGGATGGTGCGATGTCAGGTCGTAGGGCCAACCCGCGTTGACCCCTAAAAAAATGCTGTGTTAAGGTCGATGGCCTCCCAGAGGCCGAGGTACCATGGCCGACACCGTCAGTGAACAGATCGCAGCCCTGTCGGATGAGGATTGGGCCGTTCGCGAGGAAGCGGCGACCCTGCTGGGGAGCTTAAACGATGCGCGGGCCGTACTGCCTTTGACTCATGCGCTGCGCGATACCGATCGTGCTGTCCGCGAAGCGGCAGTGGGTGCCCTCTCATCACTCGGATCCGTTTCTGTTCCGGCCTTGGCAGGTTGTTTGACTGATCCTGCCTTGCAGGTGCAAGAAGCGGCCTCGGCCATTCTGGCTTCACTGGCCGATGCGCGCGTCTTGGCGCCTCTCATGCAGGCCTTGGGCAGTCGTGATTGGATCGTGCGCATGCACGCCGCAAAGGGCCTGGGGCGGATCGGCGATCCGGAAGCAGTGTCCGCGTTGATGCCGCTGCTGCAGGACAAGGTTAAGGCGGTTCGCGAGGAAGCATCCAGTGCGCTGGCTGCTATCGGCGTGGCCGCGATGGCGGGATTGATCGAAGCCCTGCAGCATGATGATTGGCTGGTTCGCCTTCATGCGGTGGAGGCGTTGGGAAAGCTCAAGTCGCCGGACTCCGTCGAGCCCTTGCTGAGGGCCTTATTCAATGAAAGGGACTCAGCGATTCGCGAAGATGTGGTCCGGGCGCTGGGTGCGATACGAGACGGGCGTGCGGTAGATTATTTGGTAGCGGTGATGAAGGAGCCGGGATTACGGCTCTTGGCCGTCGAGGCCCTTGGTCATATCGGCGACCGCCGGGTCGTGCCGATTTTGCGGCGGGTTGTCGAGGGCGTCCCGCTGGGCGAGCCGAGGGATTCGGCCACACCTTGTGCCGACGGATGGACGGATGAGATGGCTACCATGGGAATGGCGGCCCGTGCATTAGGGATGATTGCCGATGCCGTGGCGATTCCATCACTCATCGTAGCCTTGCGGAATACCATCACCAGGTCGGAAGCCGCGGCGGCCCTGACGAAATTCGGTCCGGCGGTGATTCCGTCTCTCTTACCGATGTTGGCCAAAGAGCAGGATGAGAATGTCCGGTATCACGTTCGGGAAACACTCACGGCGGTCGGGTGGCGCGCCGGGCGAGTCTGAACGTAACGCTGTGCGGATCGTGTGAGAACGCTATTTCGGAAGCAGGCTTCATCGTAAGAAATTCGTAAAACATCGGCTACGCAACTTTTTCACGATGTCCAAAGAGTCCATCGATACCTTAGTTTCCGAGTTGACGCATGAGGAGGAGTGGCGGCGTATGCGAGCCACCGCGGCGTGCCTAGCCGGTGGTCCACGGGCCGTCCAGGCCTTGACGCACGCGTTGCAGTCGGGCGACGTCCCTCTTCGTGTTGAAGCGGCCGCGATGTTGTCCCGCATCAAGGATCCCGCTGCGGGTGTTGCGCTGGTCACCTTGATTCGGGATCCTGAAGCGACGGTACGGCAGGCGGCATTTGCCGCGCTTGAACAGATGGCCGGTAATCTGGACGACGAGACTGCTGCGGGCTTAGTGCGGAACCTTCACGAGTCACCGGATGAGGAAGTCCGTCACCGTGTTCGGCAGCTCTTGGGCGTGATTCCCAATGCGATCACGCCGTTGTGTGAGATGTTGCGCCATCCGGATGCGGAGGCTCAGATGACGGCGGCGACGATTCTCGAGCATCTGCTCGATCCGCGTTCGGCCGACGGATTGATCGATGCCATGGCTTCGCCGGCGGTCCGCGAAATCGCCGTGCGGACGTTGAAGAAGCTGAGCGCGGTCCGGGAACGGATCGATGCGACGTTTAATGCGTTGCGTGACGTCGAAGGCGCGAGCGAACGCGAGGAAGCCCGCATGGCGACGGTGATGGATCTTCTGGGGATCGGCCGGCCGTCGGTTGAGATTCTGATCGAATATCTTGAGGACGACGATTGGCTCATTCGTGAAGCTGCTGCGGATTTGCTCGGCAAAATCGGCGATGTGCGTGCGGTCGAACCGTTGATGAAACGGCTCCAGAAGGATAAGGATACCGGCGTGAAGGAGTATGCCGTGAAGTCGTTGGGGCTGATTGGCGACCCGCGGCCGGCCCAATTGTATATCGAAGCGATCCCGATCCGGCCCTTACGCGTGATGGCCATCGAGGCGCTGGCGAAAATCAAAGATGTCGAGGTCTTGCGTCCGTATAACGACCTGTTCAACCGGTTGCGAAGCGATCGGGACGGTATCGTATCGTACAGCGCCGGCCTCATTGCGGATAAACTTGCGGCACTCGAGGGCGAACAGCCGGTCGGGCAGGAGGAATCGGACGATCATGAGTGATGCCGAGCGAATTGCACAATTGATAGCGGCGCTGCGCGACGATAATGAGGCGTTGCGCGACCATGCGATGGCGAGCCTCGGACAGATGGGAATTGAAGCCGTTCCCCAATTGATCGGCCTGATGGCCGACGAGGATGTGGTCATTCGCGAGGCGGCCGCGACGGCGGTGGTGCGTATAGGGCCCATTGCGTTCGATCAGCTGCTGGAAGCCTTACGAGACGATGAATGGGCGATCCGCGAGCAGGCCGCAAATGTACTCGGCCGGTTTCGCGATCCCCGCGCCATTGATCCCCTCATGGTGGCGCTCAAAGATAAAGACGGGGCTGTCCGGACTGCGGCGGTCTGGGCGTTGGAGCGGATCGGCGACTCGCGGGCCACGCCCGGGTTGATTGAAGCACTGGGCGATGGCACGGTGCGCGAGGATGTCGCTCGGGTGTTGAAGAAAATCGGCGATACTCGAGCGGTTGATGCGTTGATCGGGGGTCTCTTGGGCCCCAATTGGATGGTTCGACGCCATGCGGCGGAAGCGCTCGGAAAAATCGGTGATCCGCGCAGCGCCGACGCGTTGATTCAATCGCTGCAGGATGAGGACTGGCTCGTCCGCCGGAACGCGGCTGAATCCTTGGCGCGCCTCGGGGCCAAGCAGGCCATCGAGCCGCTGCTTCCTCTCCTGGAAGATGAAAATACGATGGTGCAGGAGACCGTCGAAGGTGTACTCGCGAGTTTGGGATGGAAACAGGCGACCTCGTCATAACCCGATAAAGGAACTCTACTATGGCAGAAGAAGCACCGGTAAAACTCATTCAGATCGGTCCGAAGGGCGGACCCAAGAAGGACGGCTTCAACCTGGTGACGGAGCGCGTCGTGGCCGTCAATCCGGAAGCGAGGCAGCTGGAAGTTGAGCTGTTGGCCTATGACGGAAAGACCGTCGTGCTTGATGTCGGAGAAGAAGCCCTTGAAGATTTCCTCAAGATCAAGCCGGGTGACGGCGCCACGATTCGTGTTGTCGAAGAAGGCGGCAAGCGAGTGGCGAAGAGCTTCCGGATTCGCGCGAAAGATCCGAATGCCGCCAAAGCCGACGCGATGCTGATCGACTTGAAAGATTCGCACTGGCTCAATCGTAAATATGCAGCGGAGGTCCTGGGTGATTTGAAAGATCCGCGGGCGGTGGTGCCTCTGGTTGAGGCGCTCACCGATGAGGTGGGCGATGTGCGGCAGCGGGCCTATGATTCGTTGATTAAGATCGGCGGGTCGGCCGTTCCCTCGCTTGTCCCGTTGCTGGCCTCCGAAGAAGACGATGTGCGTCAGTCGGCAACGGAAATCATCAGGAAGATCGGCAAGCCGGCCGTCGAACCCCTCGCCACGGCGCTGGCGGAGGCTGACGACCGGTTGAAGACCAAGATCATGAAGGTATTGGACCGGATGGGTTATAAGCCCAAGGCGAAAGAAGGGGCTCAGCCTGAACCGGCGAAGTTGCTCAGTTAGCGAGACCCGTCCGGCCGCCGGTTAGGCGGCCGGATTCTTGGTGGGACGACCGACCGACACGTGGCGGAAGCCGAAGGGGACGACCCGGTCCGACTCGTAGGTGTTGCGCAGGTCCAGCAACAGTGGCTCACGCATGGCTTTCTTGAGCCGTTCGAAATCGAGATTTCGGAATTGGTTCCACTCAGTCATGATGATAAGGCCGTCGGCCCCTTCCGCGACTTCGTAGGTGTCCTGGCAAGGGACCATGCCGGGGAGCAGTTTCATCGATTCTTCCATCGACGCGGGATCGTACGCGCGGATCTTTGCCCCTTCCTTCATCAGCTCGCTCAGGATGGTTAACGATGGCGCTTCGCGCATATCGTTCGTGTTGGGTTTGAACGAAAGCCCCAACACGCCGAGGGTTTTCCCCTTTACTCCTCCGCAGGCATCCTTCACTTTCTGAACCATTCGCAGGTGCTGTTCGTAGTTCACTTTCGCTGCCGCGCCTGCAATCTGGAACGGATACCCTACACGCTCACCGGTCTGGACCAGCGCCGCGAGGTCCTTGGGAAAGCAGGATCCGCCGAAGCCGGGCCCGGCATGCAGAAATTTGTTGCCGATCCGGTTGTCGAGCCCCATGCCCTTGGAGACCAGCTGGACGTCCGCTCCCACCTTTTCGCACACGGTCGCGATCTCGTTGATAAACGAAATTTTGACGGCCAGAAATGCGTTGGAGGCATACTTGATCATCTCAGCAGTTGGAATGTCCGTGACCACGATGGGCGTCTCGAGCAGATAGAGGGGGCGGTAGAGGTCCTTCATGATCGCGACGGCCTGCTCGCTGTCTGCGCCGATGACCACGCGGTTCGGCCGCATAAAGTCTTCAATGGCGGAGCCTTCCCGCAGAAACTCCGGATTGGAGACGATATCAAACCGGAATCGACCGGTTTGGTTGGCCTTAATCACTTCGCGCAGCTTTTCGCCGGTACCGACCGGCACGGTGGACTTGGTGACGATGACCTTATACCCGGTCATGTTCTTCGCAATCCCGCGTCCCACCTCTTCCACGTACGACAAGTCGGCTGACCCATCAGATTTGGGAGGGGTTCCGACAGCAATGAAGATCACAAGGGCTTTATCGACGGCTTTGGCGACATCAGTCGTGAAATGGAGCCGGTCTTCTTTGATGCCTTTGGCGACGAGTTCCGTGATGCCGGGCTCGAAAAATGGCACTTCACCCTTTTCCAGTTTGGCAATCCGGCGCGCGTCCGTATCCATACAGGTGACGTTCACGCCGAATTCTGCAAAGCAGGCCCCGGTGACCAAGCCGACATAGCCCGTTCCAATCACGCTGATATGCATGGATGCATCTCCTCTTAAAGAAAAGCTGCGAATCGTGGGTGAGCGTTTCGTGTAGAGTGCGTAGTATAGCAACGCATGCCAGACCGAGCAATCATCTTGGAGGTTTTTGCAGTCCGTGCCCGATAGCGCATGGCAGGATGAATTGCAGATTGTGGCGTACTTCAGTAGAATTCGGCCTCTTCGCAGGAGGGATGCGCATGGTGGTTGCAGGCGGGCCCATCCAACGACCGTTGGCCATGATGATGCGTCCCATTACGAAGACCGTGCGACCCGATGATTCGTTATTGGTGGTAGCGCAGCAATTACGCGATGCCCGGGTCGGGGCCATGCTCGTCGCTGACCATGGCGACTATGTGGGCATTGTCAGTGAAGCCGATCTCGTTCGCAAGGCGATGGCCAGCGGGGCCGCGTCAGACCAGGTCACGGTTCGCTCCGTCATGAGTGCCCCCCTCATGACGATCGATATCGCCCAATCCGCGCATGAGGCGAGCGATGTGATGGCTGAACGAGGAATCCGGCATCTGGTGATTACCGATGAAGGGCGTGTGGTGGGGATGATCTCTGTTCGCGATCTGCTTCGATACTTCAAGAATTGGGGTACCTTGTAGCATGGTGTGCTCGCACGCCCGCTGTTGTCGCTTCCCCTCACGGTGTCCTTCGGTCTTTGGTCGATGATGGCACAAAGACCTGCCGTAGTTCCCATTCCCCGTCTCTTCTTGCTGTTCACTGCGCTCGTGACCGGCGCGATCGTCATGGCGCTCGAAATTCTGGGCAGCCGGCTCCTGGCTCCTGTCTTCGGAAATTCCCTCTTTGTGTGGGGCGCCTTGATCGGGATCATTCTCGCGGCCATGAGCTCCGGCTATGCGTTCGGCGGTTGGGCTTCCGACCGGTATCGTGTTGCGGCGGTGTTGGCGTGGCTGCTGCTCGGATCCGGCGCGTGGACGTTGCTGATGTCCTGGATGGGGCAGGGCGCCATTTTCCAGGTTGCCAAACTCGTCGAGGATCCACGATGGGGCCCCAGCCTTGCCGCCTGTGTCTTGCTGGCCCCTCCGGCATTCGGCCTGAGCGGTGTGATGCCTGCATTGCTCCGATTAGCCGTTGTCGATATGGGATATCTGGGGCGACATACCGGCAGCATGATTGCGTTATCTACCGTCGGCAGTCTGGCGGGAACGTGGGGGACGGCGTTCTTTCTCCTTTCGTGGTTGGGCACGCAGACCCTCGTAGCGACGCTGGGGGTAATCCAATTGCTCTTGGGATTACTCTGGTTGCAACAAGGAAGCGGGAGAGTCACGAAGTTAACCGGGGTGGTGATGACCGGCCTGCTCATATCGGGTTGGCAACTGTTCGGCCAGGCTCCTCCGGTCGCAGGATTGGTCTATCAGGAAGATAGCCCCTATCAGCAAGTCCGTGTCCGTGACGATGATCTGTTTCGTTATCTCGTGCTCGATCGCACGTGGCATGCGGTCATGTGGCGATCAGACCCGACCGCCCTGTTTTTGCCCTATAGCCAACTGATGGTGGCGGCGGTCGCATTGGCGCCAGAGCCGAAACGAGGACTCATTTTAGGACATGGCGGCGGCTCGTTGGCCAAGTGGCTTGCTCAAGTCTGGCCTGAGCTAGAGTTGGATGTTGTCGAATTCGATCCGGTGGTGGTGCGGATGGCGGAACAGTATTTCGATTATCGCCCTCCTGCCAATCACCATGTCTCAGTGAAAGATGCGCGCGTGTTTCTGCGCGACACGAAAGCGACCTATGACGTCATCTGGGTTGACGCGTTTGCCCGGCATCTCATCCCCTTCCATTTGACGACGGTCGAATTCTTTTCGGAGCTTCGAGGACGTCTCAACCCCAATGGCGTGTTGGCTCTCAATCTGGCTTCTTCAGGGGAGGGTGGCGATCTTCAACGTGCGAATGCCGTGGTTCAGACATTGAAAAGCTCCTTTCCCTCAATTGAATCATTTGGGGTAAAGGGACCGTGGCGTGCGCACCAGACCACGGCAGAAAATCTCATTTTCTTCGGTGGCGGCCCGATCGCCACGATGTCGTATGACGAGATCGTGAAGCGTATTTACATGCAGGTTGAAGCCCGTCGATTGCCCCTCGAAGCGATAGCCTTGCTGGCCTCGCGACGTGCCACGCCTTGGCCGCCCGGGCTGACACTCACGGACGACTACACACCGTATGACCTGCTGATCGGCTCCCATGCAGTCGAAATGTCGCCAGAGGGGAATTCATCGCCGTAAGTGGTTGAAATGTAGCTACGAAGTGCCGATCTATCCTCTACATGCGACGAGCATTTCCTGCCTAAAGACCCCGTCTTGACCGTCCAAGAACTTTCTTGCTTCCTTTTAAATCCCTATGCTATAAGGTGACCCTCATCAGCCTTTTATTTAGGACATTTCCGAGCAGTGTGTGCTAGCCTCCGGGCGCGGTGTCTAGCAGAAGGTTCAGATCGCGGTGGTCATTATTCACCAACCTAATCGCATCTCTTCTTAATCTCTTTAAGGAGGTAGGTCATGGGCAAGACGATGGTAGCTGTATTCTTTGGCCTGGTCATGTTAATGGCTGGGGCATCCGGCGCGTATGCGCTGCAAGCTGGCGGTGTCGAGATCGGCGATCTGGATACCGGCTCCGTGGTCGGTCAGCCATTTAAAGAATTGATTGTGGATGCGGAATTGTATGCCGTCGAGATCGGGAACTTGAAGGCCTGGTATCCACCGGTCACGGTGATTGATTTTAAAGTTCGCCCCGGCCGTCCGGTTGTTCTCAAAGTGACGAATAACTCCTCCAGCGAGCATGGCTTCCAGATGACCGATCCGGTCAACGCAGCATCACCGTTTGTCATGAAAGCGGAAGTGGTGCTGAAGCCTGGCGAGACCAAGTATATCGGTGTGCCTACCAGCGACATGTTCAATGCCACGCAGGGCAACACGCTGACCTATCGCTGCCATCTGCACCCGGCTCACGTCGGTGGCAAGCTGGTGATGATTAAGTAATCTGAGTTTGAACGGTACGAGTTGCAACGCCCCATCTGCAGTGATGCAGATGGGGCGTTGTCGTATCAAGGGCCTGTATCGAAATCGTTCTTGCCTAGACTTCCTGTTCCTTTTGACATTCTGCGGCAGCATCCAGCGGAATGTTTTGAATGCCTTGCAGGCGTCCTTCCACGATCAACAGCAGAAACCGACTCTCCGTCGGCGGCGCCTCTCGCCGGTCTGTCACCACGGTATTCATGTCCACGATCATTTCGTCGCCGTCCCATTGGGTGTCGTTCACCACCCAAAAATGACTGGCCGCATCAGGAAATTGCTTTGTGATGAAACTTTCGATGATCGTGCCGATATCCCCTACCTCCGTCATTGCGTAGGAAGGCAGCGGTGCGAGAGCGAGGATGGCAATACATGCAAGGCGCGTGAAGCAGTTCATGTGTACCTCCCGTGGATAGGGGGCCAATGAATGGACGCCGCGGGGCCACGTAGGGGCAAGTTGGCCTGCGCATGCCACAATTTACTTAAAGTCTACAGCGATCGACTGCGGAAAGCCAGGTATGGATCTGTTGTTGCACCGCTGGTTAGTGGAAAAACAGCGAAGGCTCCCGGAGGAGCCTTCGTGGTGCCACGCACATGTACTGAACCTAATTAGTTACGAACGCCGCTCCAGACCTTAGCCGGATCAATTTCTTTGTCCGGATTCAATGACTTGGCCTTTTCCAACAATACGTCAGTCGTCTCCGGATAGGCTGGGTCAGCAATGCAGCAGTTGTCCACCGGGCAGACAGCCGCACATTGAGGCTCGTCAAAGTGCCCGACGCACTCCGTGCAACGATCATGGGTGATGACGTAGATGTTATCACCGACTCCCTGCCCGTCTCCGACGTGATTGCCCTTGCCTTCAGCATCGCTGCGCGTTTCGAAAATTGCTTCGTTGGGACATTCGGGCAGGCATGCCCCGCAGGAAATACACTCATCGGTGATCAGAAGCGCCATGGCCTATGCCTCCTTCGCAGTTCCTTTAATGACGGATAAGATGTTGACAATTTCGTGCCGCCGCGACCATAGTTCGCGGCGAAACAGGTCCGCATTCTATGCTGGCGTTCTTCGGCAAGTCAACAGAATGAGGCTTGGGAAGAAGGCCTAGCACCAGGAAAGTCATGGGGCTTTGGGCCCAATGTACATGCGGCTCTACGCAGGTACGACTACATGAGGATGCATCCATGTCCGACAGCATTTGGTTATGGTGACGCGCGCGAGCGGGTCTGAATCGGAACAGCGTCGCAAGAAAATTGTGACGTTCGTGCTCTTAGTGATCTTGCTGATCAGTGTGAGCCTGTTTCTCGGCGGTCCAAAGGAATCCGAACTCATCATTGTCGAATTTCCGAACGGGAAGACGATGGAGACAGAGGTGGCCAGCACGCCGGAAAAGCTGCTGTTCGGGTTGGCCTTCCGGGAAGGATTGCCAGCCGATACGGGGATGCTTTATATCTTTGAATCGACCGGTTTGCACCGTGTCGCGACTCGTCAATTCCGCATTCCTGTTGATATGTTGTGGATTGATGAGAGTCATCATGTGGTACACATTCTCGAGCAGGTCCAGCCCTGCCTCCAGGATCCTTGCCCGTTCTACGGTCCGCCTCCCGAGCCGGTTCGCTACTTAATCGAAGCAGAGGCGGGGTACGCAAAGCGCGCAGGAATTACCACCGGTATGGAGCTCAAGTTCACATTACGGATGTAACAGTAAGGGGAGCCGGAATCGTTTATGGAAGGGTTTCAGTGCGTGGCCAAGGTTGAAGATATTCCTCCCGGCCAAGTCAAGGTCGTCAAGGTGAATGAGCGTGCCATTGCGGTCTTTAATATTGAGGGGCATTTTCACGCCATCTATAATTCGTGCCCTCATGAAGGTGGTCCTTTAAATAAAGGGCGCGTGAAGGGGCATGTCGTCTCCTGTCCCTGGCACGACTTGGCATTTGATGTGCGAAATGGGCAAGGCACGGACGGCGGGGGGTATTGCGTCGGAAGTTATGATGTGCGCGTAGAAGACGGGCAGATATTCGTCGGAGGGCGGCGCAAGGTGTAGCCGCACGGAATGATGATATTGGAGTTGTTAGGAAGATGAGTCCACTGAGCAAAGCGGTGCCGACAGGTACCGAGCAGGAGCCGGGTGCCAAAGTCGTGAAGGCGCGAGTGGGACTGCCGGTTCATATCCGGCTTTGGGAAGATCGCACGCGGGGAGAGTTATGGGTTCCGATCTATGACGCCGCAGTCATGCCCTTGGTGGAGGATGATTTTCTTCGTACCGCCAGCAACAATGCGGTCGATCAAGGGCAGCGTAGTTTCGAGTTCAAGCCCTCGGTTGCCGGCACTCATCGGGTGGTATTTGAGAAGCGGCTGGGTTGGAAGTTCACAGCCGAAGACCGGCAAATTTTTTATGTCACCGCGTCCTAAGAAGAGGGCGGCGAGAAAAAGGCCATGCCTGACATTGCATGCGTGAACGGTTGCTTCGGTCCTGTGGCGGAAGCCGTAGTCAGCATCGAGGACCGGGGATTTCAGTTTGGCGACGGTGTGTATGAGGTCATTCGCACCTATCGCGGGAAACCATTTGCCCTCGATGAGCATTTGGCCCGTTTTGAGCGAAGTGCGCAGGCGTTGCACCTCTCGTTGGGGCTTACCAAAGATCAGTGGATGGCGCTCGTTCAGGAAGGCCTTCGGCTGAGCCAGTTCCCTGAGACCAAAATCTATCTGCAGGTCACGCGAGGGCAGGCTCCACGGGATCATCTCTTTCCCGCCTCCACCGTGCCAACGACCGTGCTGACTTTTCGCGAACTCCATCCGCTGGATGCCTCAATTCGCAAGGCCGGGGTTGGAGCCGTAACAGTGGATGACATTCGCTGGGGACGGTGCGATATCAAGAGCGTCAATCTCTTGGCGAATGTGCTGGCGCGGCAGCGCGCGAAGGAAGCCGGTGTGTTTGAGGCGATTTTAGTTCGAGATGGGCTTGTCACCGAGGGGTCTGTCAGCAATGTCATGGTTGTGCGAAACGGTGTGGTTGAGACTGCGCCCGAAGGGCACCGCATTCTCTCAGGGGTCACGCGGGCGATGGTGCTGGAGCTGGCCAGGAAGGAAGGGCTTCCCGTGGTGGAGACATTTGTCGGTCGGGAAGATCTCTTGGCGGCATCCGAGGTGTTCTTGACGGGAACGACGGTGGAAGTGTTGCCGGTTGTGCGCATTGACGGGCAACCCATCGGTGCAGGTGTGCCAGGCCCGCTGTCACAACGTTTGTCTCGTCGTTGGGAGGCCCTGGTCGGGTAGCGTCCCTTGCTTTCACTCCTATGGCATGGTAAGGTTCCTCCGCTGTAAGTGGGCCTGGGCCCACTTTTTTGTTTGAGCAACTTTTGCCTATGAGTGATGCGGGAGCGGTGTCGGCAGGGAAGCCTTCGGTGAAACGCGCTGAGGCGCTCAACCTCCGCGTGCAAGAAGTTGCGGCTCCCATTCTGCAATCCCACGGCCTTGAGTTGGTCGAGGCAGTATGTGTCGGCCAAGGTCCCCGTACCGTGATCCGGGTTTTCATCGACAAGCCCGGCGGAATTTCGCTGACCGACTGTGAGCAGGCGCATCGCTCTCTGAGCCCGGCGCTGGATGTCATCGACCCGTTTCCACATGCCTATACGTTGGAAATTTCGTCGCCCGGCCTGGATCGCCCCCTGCGAACCGCGCATGATTATCGGCGTTTGATCGGCGAGCCGGTGACGCTCAAATTGCGCGAGCCGATTCAGTCGCAGTGGCGGCTGGTGGGGACCGTGCTGGAAGTGGAGGATGGCGCGGTGACGCTCGCTATCCAGCAGAAAAAAACGACGGAGACGATCCGGGTGGAGTTTGATCACATCGCCGTAGCGCGTCGGAAGGTCGAATTTTCCAAGTAGCAGACGGTGCCCGCTGCTCTGTTAACCATGAGGTGTGAGCTATGAACCGAGAGTTGATCGCCGTCATCGATGAAATCGGCCGTCAAAAGGGAATCGATAAGGCCAGGGTCATTGGCGCGATCGAGTCGGCGCTGCAAACCGCTGCGAAGAAACGATTCGGCCAGGCCGAGAATATCCAGGTCGAAATTGATAGCAAGACCGGCGAAATTTCGGTCGTGTCGAAGAAAATCATCGTCGATACGGTGGCCAATCCGAAGGCTGAGATTTCCCTGAAAGAGGCGCGTGAATATGATGAGGGCGCGGAAGTCGGTGATGAAATCGGCTCCCTCATCGAAATGGACGAATTGGGCCGCATCGCCGCTCAAACGGCCAAGCAGGTGATTTTTCAGAAGGTCCGGGAAGCAGAATGGGAAGCCGTTCAGAAGGAGTATTCGACCCGTCAGGGAGACTTGGTGAACGGCATCATTCTGGGCATGGAGCGGAGAAACTTCCTGGTCGATCTCGGCAAGACGGAGGCGATTCTTCCGATTCAGGAGCAGATCCCGCGCGAAACCTACCGGAGGGGAGATCGCGTGAAGGCCTTGCTGCTGGAGGTGCGTCGCACACCGAAGGACGTGCAGGTCATCCTTTCACGTAGCCATCCTCAGTTTGTCGCGAAGATGTTCGAGCTGGAAGTCCCGGAAGTCGGCGAGAAAATCGTTGAAATCAAGTCGATCGTGCGTGAGCCGGGTGATCGTACCAAGATTGCGGTGTCATCTCGCGACAAAGCGGTGGATCCGGTCGGAGCCTGTGTCGGGATCAAGGGGTCGCGTGTGCAGGCGGTGGTGCGAGAGTTGCGTGGTGAAAAAATCGACATTATCACGTGGACACAGGATCCTCGTGTGTTCATCGCGGAAGCGTTAAATCCAGCGACGATCGAAAAAGTCGGCATCGATGAAGAAAAGAAGTCGGCACTAGTGGTCGTGGCGGATTCCCAGCTTTCGCTGGCGATCGGGAAGAACGGGCAAAATGTCCGTCTGGCCGCGCGTCTGACGGGTTGGAAGATCGATATCATCAGCGCGACTGAATACGAGAAGGAAAAGGCCGAGCGGTATCGGGACATTAAGGCGGCCTTGGCCGAAGAGACCGAGGCTCAGCGCCAGCAGGATGAGGCACGAGCTGCGGCGCAGCAAGCGGAGTAAAAGGGCTCGCAACTCACGAGCTGAATGGCAATTATCTAAGCGGGTGGAGCTGAGCGGTACTGTATGCGCGTGTACGAATTAGCAAAGCAGCTGGGGATGGAAAATCGGGAGCTGATTCCTGAACTGAAGCGGCTCGGGATTCCGGTGGCATCCCACAGCAGCGCGTTGGATGACGATTCGGTCCGCATGGCGCTTGAAAAGCTTGGCTCGAAGGCGCGTGCCGGTGAGACGTCTTCTTCCGGGCATGAGGCGAAGAAGATGACACGTTTGCCGAAAGAGTCCGCTGGATCGCACGCAGCCGCGCATGAAGAGGCGCCGAAACCCGACAAGAAGCGCATTCTCATCAAGAAGAAGCGTGAAGAGGGCGCAGAAGATGTAGCGGCGTCGCTTGCCGCAGCGGAAGCGGTGTTTGCCCCGGCTACTCCCGCAGCGGCAGACGCCGGAGTTGTGGATCAGGCCCCCCTGCCAGGTTCTGAAGTGAGTGAGGCTGGTCCGATTGAACCGGTTCAGGCCCAGGAGCCCGAGCCTCCGCCGCCCGTTGTCGCGACGTCCGAAGATGTGACGACCAAGCCGTCTCAGGCTCCTGTGGTCACGACTCCTCCTGTCGATCCCCTTGCCGCAATCAAGAAGAAAAGTCTCGTTCCCGATGCATCAGAAAGCGAAGCCGCTGCGCGCGAGAAATTGAAAAAGGCAAAAAAGGCGCCCCGGACCCGGGAAGAAGATGAAGCCAAGTTTAAGAACGACGCCACTCGGTGGGGAGATTTGCGGGCGATCCCGGTGCAGCGGCGTGAGGACCGGTCCAAACATATTCACCATGCCTCGCCAACGGAAATCACCAAGCCGAGAAAGAAAAGCGTGAAATTGACCGCAGGAGTCAGCGTCAAAGAGTTTGCGGAACTCATCGGTCAGCGGCCGGCGGACGTGGTCCGGAAGCTGATGGATATGGGGCAGATGGTGACCTTCAACCAGTCGATCAATCTCGAGGCGGCGTCGTTGATTGCCGAAGAGTATGGCGCCAGGGTGGAAGTGTCGACGGAGAAAGTCGGCGAAGCCTTGCTGGAAGAGGCGGCGCAGTCATCCGGTGAAGAGCACGCGGTGTCGCGGCCTCCCGTCGTCACGATCATGGGCCATGTCGATCATGGAAAAACGTCTCTGCTGGACGCGATTCGTTCAACGAAGGTCGCCGAAGGCGAAGCCGGAGGGATTACGCAGCATATCGGCGCCTATATCGTCGGGGTTCATGACAAGCAGGTCACGTTCCTCGATACTCCTGGCCACGAAGCGTTCACCGCGATGCGGGCACGGGGAGCGAAGGCGACGGACATCGTCATTTTGGTCGTTGCTGCAGATGATGGCGTCATGCCCCAAACAGTCGAGGCCATTCATCATGCCAAGGCTGCCGGCGTGCCGCTGATCGTCGCCATCAATAAAGTCGATAAGCCGGGTGCCAATGTCGATCGTGTGAAAAATGCCCTGACCGAGCATGGGTTGGTGGCCGAATCGTGGGGCGGTGACACGATTATGGTGGAAGTTTCCGCGAAACAGCGGACCGGTCTGGATCAACTTCTGGAAATGATCCTCTTGCAGGCGGAAGTCTTGGAGCTGAAAGCGGACCCCACGCGAATGGCGAAGGGCTTGGTGATCGAAGCCAAGCTGGATCGCGGGCGCGGCCCCATCGCGACGGTCCTTGTGCAAAGCGGGACTTTGCACGTAGGCGACGCGTTTGTCGTCGGTAATTTCAGCGGCCGGGTTCGCGCGTTAGTCACGGATACGGGAAAGAAAACCACCGAAGCGGGACCATCGGTGCCGGTCGAAGTGATCGGATTGCCGGGTGTGCCCTCTGCCGGTGACGCCTTTACCATCGTGAAGGATGAGCGAGTCGCCCGCGAGATTGCGCAAGAACGAGCGATGAAGCAGCGGGCTGCTGATCTGGCAGGCCCGGCGAAAGTCAGTCTGGATGACTTGTTCGCCAAAATCCAAGAGGGCAATGTCAAAGAGCTGCCGATCGTGATCAAGGCTGATGTGCAGGGTTCCTCGGAAGCCTTGGCTGCTGCCGTCGAGAAAATGCCGGCCGGCGCCGTCAAATTGCGCGTCATGCACACCGGAGTCGGAGGGATTACCGAAACCGATATCCTGCTGGCGGCCGCGTCGAAGGCGATTGTCATCGGATTCAACATCCGTCCTGAGCCAAAGGCCGCGGCGTTGGCGGAACGAGAGGGTGTAGATGTCCGTCTCTACAGCATTATTTATGACGCATTGAATGATATTCGTGCCGCTATGGAAGGGTTGCTCGAGCCCACGCTCAAGGAGCGGATTCTCGGACGTGCCGAAGTGCGGCAGATGTTTACGATTCCCAAGGCCGGCCTGGTGGCCGGTTGCTACGTGGTGGATGGCGTCATCTCGCGCGCCAGTGTCGGCGTGCGTGTGATTCGGGATAGTGTGGTGGTCTACGAGGGGAAGCTGGGCTCGCTGAGGCGTTTCAAGGACGATGTGCGGGAAGTCCAGCAAGGCTATGAGTGCGGTATCACGGTTGAAAACTTCAACGACCTCAAAGCAGGAGACATTATCGAGGCCTTTGCCATCGACAAGGTCGCGGCAAAGCTCGAATCGGCACACCGCGGCACTTCCCCGCAACCTCATCGGGCATGATCGTCGGGCTTTGCACGGTCGAGTTGTTCATCCCCGATGGACATTCATTGAAAGACAAGCGGCAGGTTTTGCAGAGTTTGAAAAGTCGCTTGCGGGATAAGTTCAACGTATCAGTGGCTGAAGTAGGAGAGCAGGAATTGTGGCAGAAGGCGATTTTGGGATTGGCCTGTGTGGCGAATGAATCTGCCCACGTCAACCAGGTGCTGGACCAGGCTGTGAATTTGATTCAGGGGGTGCCCACGATTCAGCTGCTCCGCTCTCGGATCGAATTGTTGTAAGGCCACGTCATGACGAAATCGACGTATAGTCGGGCCGAACGGGTGGCCGATCAGATCCGCATGGAAGTGGCCGACATATTAATGCGCAAGATCAAAGATCCGCGCGTGCGTTCCGTGACGGTGACCGATGTGGAGTTGACCAAAGATTTGCGCATTGCGCGTGTCTTTGTCACCACCATGGAGCAGAACAAAGACGAGCGGCTGGTATTTGACGGGCTAGCGAAAGCGAGTGGTTTTGTCCGGGCGGAACTAGGACGGCGACTGGCGTTACGGTATCTGCCGGAATTGATTTTTATGAAAGACGTCAGCGGCCCCAGGGCTGATCGGGTTCTCGCGCTGTTGGACGGATTGCACCTGGATGAAACCAAAGAAGACAGGCTACCAGAAACCCCTCGCACCGATGTCTAGCCGATGATGATCGCGTCGACGGAATCCCAGACGGCTACCATGCTTCAGGATGGCGTGCTGAATGTCCGCAAAGAAGCCGGATGGACGTCACACGATGTGGTCGCCCGTGTTCGAGGGAAATTGCGCGGAATGAAACTGGGCCATGCGGGCACCCTCGATCCCGCTGCAACCGGGGTTCTCCCGCTGCTGGTCGGCCGTGGCACGCGCATCGCTGAATATCTGCTCGAATGGGATAAAACCTATCTGGCCGGAATGCGATTGGGTGAAACGACCGATACGCAAGATGCCACTGGAACGGTGCTCCAGCGCTCGCCTATTACGGCTTTGACCGAAGCTCGTATCCGGGAAACTATTGCTGGGTTTGAGGGCCGCATTCAACAGGTTCCTCCCATGTATTCAGCCGTGAAAGTGGGAGGGGTTCCCCTCTATAAAGCTGCGCGAGCAGGGAAGGATGTGGCCCGCCAGCCTCGTGAAGTCACCGTCTTTCGTTTGGAAGTCGTCAGCATTCAGCTGCCTGATGTCATGCTCCGTGTGGTCTGCTCCAAAGGAACGTATATCAGGACGCTCTGCGCGGATATCGGAGAAAAACTCGGGGTTGGCGGTCATATGGCGACCTTGATACGCGAACGCGTCGGGCCGCTGATGGTAGAGCAGGCCTTGACCGTCAATGAAGTCGAGACACGCCTGACTCAGGGGACGTTGGCCGGATCGATGCTCACGTTGGATGAGGCGCTGGTAGGACTTCCAGTCTGTATTATCGGCGGGGAGACTGCACGGCGGGTCGTACATGGCATGGCAGTTCCGACCGCCGATGTGTTGAGTTGGCAGGGCTTGCCGACCATTCTCCCGGAAGCCTCGGGTAGACCCATCCGTATCAAGGACACGGCTGGACGATTGCTCGCGATCGGCACCATGCCCGCCGGACTCGGCGACCAGGCCAGGATGCCGGGTGAGCTGTCGATTGCGATGTCAAAGGTATTAGTCGAGGACGAATCACAGGGTAGTAGTATTGCGAACTCAATAGAGGAGTAGAGACGTATGGCACTGGTCAAAGAAGTGAAGACAGAGTTGATGAAGAATTTTCAGCAGCATGACAAGGACACCGGTTCTCCGGAAGTGCAAATCGCCATTCTGACGAACCGGATTACGTATTTGACGGAACATTTTAAATTGCACAAGAAGGACCACCATTCCCGGCGTGGATTGTTGACGTTGGTCGGACGCCGTCGCCGCTTGTTGGATTATCTCCGGCACGTCGAAGAAGGCCGCTATCGCGCCGTGATCGAACGTCTGGGGATCCGTAAGTAGTCGTGTGATCGAATCGGCCGCCACATGTGTGGCGGCCGAACTATTATCCCCGCAGGTGAACACTGAAACAAGTTCAAACGCATGGGCCATCTAGGGGCCGCATTCGAATTGAGCTTATCTCTGTGGGCATCTGTGGGATTTAACGGGAGGAGACCATAGATGAAACAAGTAGTAGATATCGAGCTGGCAGGTCGCCGCTTGACACTGGAGACCGGCCGTATTGCCAAACAGGCGGACGGTGCGATTTGGGCCACCTACGGCGACACGGTGGTGCTCGCCACGGCTGTCGCCTCACAAAACGCGAAGCCTGGTGTGGACTTTCTTCCGCTGACGGTGGATTACCAGGAAAAGACCTACGCGGCCGGCAAGATTCCCGGCGGGTATTTCAAGCGGGAAGGGCGACCCTCCGAGCGGGAAGTGCTCACCAGCCGGTTGATCGATCGTCCGCTGCGCCCCCTCTTTCCCGAAGGCTACTATTTCGAAACCCAAGTCATCACTTCGGTGCTCTCGGCTGATAAAACCGGCGTGTCCGATGTGATTGCGATCACCGCCGCGTCTGCCGCGTTGGCCATCTCGTCCATTCCGTTCAATGGCCCCATCGCAGGTGTGAAAATCGGTCGGGTGAACGGCCAGTTTGTCGTGAATCCCGACTTGGAAACGCTTGAGACGAGTGATCTGCATCTCGTGGTGGCGGGCACTGCCGACGCTGTGATGATGGTCGAAGCGGGAGCCAATGAATTGCCTGAAGCGACCATGCTTGAGGCGATTGAGTTGGCGCACAGCGAGATTAAGAAAATTGTCGCGAAGATCGAAGAGCTTCGCACCCTGGCCGGTAAGCCGAAGCGAGTGGTGACGCAAGAACCGATCGACGCTGCCTTGGCCGAACAAGTGCGCAAGCTGGTGGCTGGCCCGATTCGTGAAGCCATACTGATTCCCAATAAGAGCGCACGGCAGGAGCGATTGGATCAGGTCCTGGCCGAGACGCTTGTCGCGCTCAAGTCGGACGAGCCCAACCGCGATCGGCATGTCAAAATCATTTTCCACGGCTTGGAGTACACCGAAGTTCGCAACATGATTCTCGAGAAACGGGTGCGTGCCGATGGGCGCGGTCCGTCGGACATTCGTCCGATCACGTGCGAAGTGAGTGTGTTGCCACGCGCGCACGGCTCTGCGGTATTTACCCGCGGGGAAACGCAAAGCTTAGCGGTGGTGACGTTGGGAACCACTGACGATGAACAGCGCATCGACGCCTTAGAAGGCGAGTACATGCGCACCTTCATGTTGCACTACAATTTCCCGCCCTTCAGTGTCGGCGAGGCTAGGCCGTTGCGATCCCCTGGGCGCCGCGAAGTCGGGCACGGGGCACTAGCAGAGCGCGCATTGAAGTCGATCATCCCTGGGAAAGATAAGTTCCCCTACACCGTTCGAATCGTGTCGGAAATTCTTGAATCCAACGGCTCCTCCTCCATGGCCACGGTCTGCGGCGGAACGCTGGCCTTGCTGGATGCGGGTGTGCCGATCAAGGAACCGGTGGCGGGCATCGCGATGGGCCTGATCAAGGAAGGTGATCAGGTCTTGGTCCTCTCAGACATTCTCGGCTTGGAAGATCATCTGGGCGATATGGATTTCAAGGTGACGGGGACGAAAAACGGCGTCACCGCACTGCAGATGGACATCAAGATCGGGGGAATCGACGCCGCGTTGATGCGGGAAGCGCTGGCGCAGGCCAAGGCCGGTCGACTGCATATTCTGGGCTGCATGGCGCAGGCGTTGGCGGCTCCCAGGACCAAGTTGTCCGCCTTCGCTCCGCGCATATTCCCGATGAAGATCAAGCAGGATAAGATCCGTGATGTCATCGGCCCAGGTGGAAAAATGATCCGCAGCATCATCGCGGAGACTGGCGTGAAGATCAATGTCGAAGACACGGGCGATGTGACGATCGCGTCCTCAGACGAAGCCTCGGCACAGAAGGCCATCGATATGATCAAGCGCCTGACCGAGGAAGTCGAGGTCGGCAAGATTTATCTGGGGACCGTTCGAAAGATTATGGATTTCGGCGCCTTCGTCGAAGTGCTTCCGGGCACCGACGGTTTGGTCCACATCTCTCAGTTGGCGCACCACCGCGTGAAGGCGGTGACTGATGAGGTCAAGGAAGGTGACCAGATCCAGGTGAAAGTGTTGGAAATCGATAAGCAGGGGAAAATCCGTTTGAGCCGGAAAGAAGCGATGCCGGCACCTGCGGGCTCTCCCGCAACTGAGCCGACTCCCGCAGGATAATCGATCGTGTATCGCAAGATCGTTCTCGACAACAAGTTGCGGGTCGTGGCCGAATTACTGCCGACGTTGAAGTCTGTCACGATCGGCATTTGGGTCAATGTCGGCTCCCGCGACGAGCAGCCGGGCGAGGAGGGACTGTCTCACTTTCTCGAGCATATGTTTTTCAAGGGGACGCGAAGCCGATCGGCGACGCAGATTTCCCGTGAAATTGATGCGCTGGGCGGAGAGATGAATGCCTTCACGACTCGCGAGACGACGACGTTTTATGTGAAAGTGCTCGATCAACAATTGGAAGCGGCGTTGGAGTTGCTCTCCGATCTGTTCTACCGTTCGCGGTTCGAGTCCAAGGAAGTCGAAAAAGAAAAACAAGTGGTGCTGGAAGAGATCCGGATGGTTCAGGATGATCCGGAGGATCTCGTTCAGGAACTCCACATGAAGCATACGCTCGGCAGTCACCCGTTGGGCCGGCCTATCCTGGGGCAAGCTCCGAGAATCCAGGCGTTGGGTCGTCAGGACCTGGTCTCGTATGTCGGTTCTCACTACGATCCTGAGCGCACGGTTGTTGCCGTCGCGGGGAACATCACCTGGAAGCGCCTCGAACAACTCCTGGCCCGCTACTTCTCCGCCCCTCACAAAGGCGTCGCGGTCAAGCAGAGTCGGCGGCCACCCGAAGTCCGTGGAGGAGTGCTGGTGAGGCGTAAGGCGTTGGAGCAGGTCCATCTCTGTTTAGGCCTGCAGGGATTGGGCGCTGGACATAAAGATCGGTATGCGGCTCATGCGCTCAATGGAGTGCTGGGCGGAAGCGTGAGTTCCCGCCTGTTTCAGGAGGTGAGAGAGAAGCGTGGTCTCGTGTATTCAATTTATTCGTTCCTGTCCACATACTCGGACGGCGGGATGACGACGGTGTATGCTGGCACGCGCCCGAAAGAGGTGGAGCGTGTAGTTGAGGTCGTGTGCCGGGAACTCAAGAAGCTGCGCAGCAAGGGGATTGATGCAAAAGATCTCGCCCGCGTGAAGAATCAAATGAAGGGCAGTCTCATGCTCAGTCTGGAAAGCTCGCATAGCCGGATGAGTAAACTCGCGAAAGACGAATTGACGCAAGGGAGTCATGTTTCGCTCGAACAAATGATCGGGGAGATTGACCGTGTGACGACGGATCAGGTCTATCGTGTGGCCCAGACCTTGTTGGATCAGCGGTGTCTCGCGATCACAGCGCTTGGACCCATACCGGTGAATAGCCTTCAGTCGTTTGCGTCATAATGGATCACGCGCCTGTGTCTCCTCGGTCGGCGCAGCAGCGGAGCGGGAGAGAGAAGCAACCACCGAGATGATTCTGGCCGCTAACTGATTGATCGGGCAGCATTTTGATCGTGTCGACTGCCGTACAATTTTCGAAAAACATTTTCTTGACACGTTTGGTGGATTTAAGTACCATGGCCGCGTTTTCATCCTATACGTTCGAATTCATTTCGACTGCATTACAGGGGAAGGTAAGCAGAGAGAAAGGGGGTGTGTGTCGCACTTCCTCCTGCTAGCGCGTTCTCTGAATTTTTTGTTTTTTTGAACTCTTTTTTTGGATACTGTGATTCAACGGTTCTCTGGTCATCATTTTTCCAAGGAGGGTAGGGTTATGAATAGGGTCGGAATTCTAGCCGCACTTGCAGTCTCCTCCGT